>CALGBV010000247.1 GCA_937884015.1 uncultured Bacteroidales bacterium | reverse complement strand
TCAGTTGAACCGCACCGAATACCGTCCTCTGGAAGGTTTCGTGATGGCCGTCACGCCATTCAACTTCACATCCATCGCTTCCAACCTGAACATGACTCCAGCCTTGATGGGTAACACCACCATCTGGAAGCCTTCAACAACCGCTTTGCTGTCGAACTACACCGACATGCAAATCTTCATGGAAGCCGGTCTGCCAGCAGGCGTCGTCAACTTCTTGCCAGGCAAGGGCAGCCTGATTGGCAATGTCGCTTTGCAGCACAAAGACTTCGGCGCCATCCACTTCACCGGTTCAACCGCTACCTTCAAGAGCCTCTGGAAGATGGCTGGTCAGAACCTCGACATGTACAAGGCTTATCCTCGTCTCGTCGGTGAAACTGGCGGCAAAGACTTCATCTTCGTCCACAACTCAGCCGACCCACAGGAAGTTGCCGTCGCTATCGTCCGCGGCGCTTTCGAATTCCAAGGCCAGAAGTGCTCAGCTGCTTCACGCGCTTATGTTCCTGCTTCGATGTGGAACGATGTCAAGAACCGTATCGGCGACATGATGAGCACCATCAAGATGGGTGATGTGAAAGACTTCACGAACTATGTCAACGCTGTCATCGATGAAGCTTCCTTCGACAACTGCAAGGGTTACATCGACCGCGCCAAGGCTTCGGCTGACGCTGAAATCGTGTTCGGCGGCAACTGCGACAAGACCGTCGGTTACTTCGTTGAACCAACCGTCATCCTCGCTAAGAATCCCCACTACGAATCCATGGAACAGGAAATCTTCGGACCTATCATCACCATCTACGTCTACGAAGACAACAAGTTCGAAGAAATGCTCGATGTCTGCGACCAGACTTCACCATACGCCCTCACAGGCGCCTTCTTCGGCAACTGCCTCAAGGCTCAGAAGATTGCCAACGAAAAGCTCAAGTATGCTGCCGGTAACTTCTACTTCAACGACAAACCTACGGGAGCAGTGGTCGGCATGCAGCCATTCGGCGGCGCTCGCGCATCAGGCACCAACGACAAGGCCGGCGGCCTGTGGAACCTCATCCGCTGGACCA
>CALGBV010000246.1 GCA_937884015.1 uncultured Bacteroidales bacterium | reverse complement strand
GGTGTGTTGGAGTGGATGTAGCCGTTGGGATGCTGGCGCTGCATCACGGCCTCCATCTCCTCGCGTGAGCGATTGATGAGATATGGGTCGTCGAGCAGGAAGCCGAGGCGCGGGACGCCGTCGATATAATAGCCCGTCTGCTCGTAATGCCACCAGCCTGGCGCATCAGCCGTCTGCCAGCCTTCGACAAACTCCGTAAAATCATCGCCAAGGTTTTTGGTGAGGCCACGCGAGGCCATTCCCGCCCAATCGTGCAGCCATCCCGTCGGCTTTATTTCGCCCACATCAAACGGCATATATGCTTCTTTTACAGTCTGTTTTGCCTCCTGAGCCTTCACCGGCACCGCCATGACCGCAACAACCGAAACGGCTAAAGCCAAATGGAAAATTCTTCGCATTGCATTATGTTTTAATTGCGCAAAGATAGTCATTTCTCGTTTGCACAAAATTATGTATCTTTGCAAAAATTTTTACCATCATGTTCGACGAGGAAGATTTCAGGAATTACGAAGACGAGATTCAGAATGTCGTAAAACAATACGAAGAAATGCTCGAAAAGGACGAATCCGTCTATTTCGACACAGAGGAATTTGGCATGATCATCGACTATTACACCCAACGCGACGAGATTGAAAAATCGCGCCATGCCGTCGATTTGGCCATGATTCAGCACCCTTTGGACAACAGTCTTAAAATAAAGAATGCCAGACAGTTCCTTTTGGAAAGCAATCCCAAGGAAGCCTTCGAGATACTGAAACACACCGAGCACGAAGACGAAGATGATCCCGATTTTTTCCTCACTTTAGGTTCGTGCCTCGCCGCCCTTGGCAAATCGCAGAAAGCCATCGACACCTATCTGGCAGCATTGCCTTTCTTTGATGAAGACGAAAAATGCGAGCTTTACAACGCCATCGCCTTTGAATATCAGCACCTTCGCAAATTCGATCTCGCTCTGAGTTTTTACAAGAAGGCATTGGCCATTTGTCAAGACAAAATGCAAATAGACCAGCTGTATCAGGAAATCAGATGCTGCTACCTTTGCGACGACAAAAAAGACGAATGTCTCGACTTTTTCCAGCAACTCGTTGACAAAGACCCACATAACAGCAAGGCCTGGACCAATATCGGCGACTGCTACCGCATGATGTTCAAGTATGAAGAGGCCATCGACCCATACGAATTTGCCCTTTCCATCGACCCAGAAGACCTTTGGACCAATATGCACTTGGGCGACATTTATTACGATTTGGGCCGCTACAAGGAAGCCATCGACACCTTGAACGAAGCCCTGCGCAACGGCGTTGACTCAGGCATGATCCGCGTCTCGTTAGGCGACTGCTACTATCGTTTGGAAGACCTGCAATCGGCTGAAGAACACTACCGCAAGGCCGTCGAGCGCAACCCCGTCATTGGCGGTGGATGGGCTGGCTTGGGCTATGTTTTCAGCGACCGCGGCGAAAGTCAGAAAGCCATCAGGTATTTTGAAAAAGCCTATGCCCTCGAGCCTTACGAAACCGATTACCTTTACTCCATTGCCGCCGAATACCGCAAAATCAAGGATTTCGGCCACTCGATGGAATACCTGATGAAGATTCAGGAACAATCACCTTCCGACCCCGACTCCTATTATTTCATTGCCGACCTCTACGGCGAACAAGACCGCGTGGATGAAGCCATCGACACTTTGAAACAAGGTTTGCTCAACACCGACAACGACTCCAACCTGCTTTATCTTCTGGCCTATGCCTATTTCGTCAAAGGCGACAAAACCAACGGTTTAAGCACTTTGGACTTGGCTTTGACAAACGATTTCGAAGGTTACCGCGATTTTGTTGACTACGACAAGGATCTTCTTGGCAACGATGTCGACATCATCGACCTCATCACGCAGCACAAACTGAAACACAACGAAAACAACTGATAGCAAATGAAAAAATACCTCATCGTCCTTTTGATTTCCATGGTGCCATTGATTGAACTGAGAGGCGCCATCCCATACGCCGTGGCTTTCGGTCTGCCAACGGTTCCGTCGTTCATCATTGCCATCATCGGCAACATGATTCCAGTTCCGTTTATCTTCCTGTTTGCCAGAAGGATACTTGAATGGGGCAAGGATAAGAAAGCGATTGGCAAGTTCTTCACATGGTGCCTTGAAAAAGGTGAAAAAGGCGGTGAAAAACTGAAGGCAAAGGCAGGCAAAGGCCTCTATATCGCCCTGTTGCTTTTCGTCGGCATTCCGCTTCCGGGCACAGGCGCATGGACAGGCACCCTTGCCGCCAGCCTTCTCAACCTCGACTTCAAGAAAAGCACTTTGGCAGCCATCGGCGGCGTGCTTTTGGCCGGCACCATCATGCTGCTTGCCTCGTTAGGTGTTCTCGGCGCGGTGAATCTGTTCAAATAACGTCCTCCAAAACCGCCCTAAAAACCAACAATTTACACCTTATTAAATAAATTGTTGTTTTCGTGACACACATAGTGTTTTAATTCTTATCTTTGCAGCACTATTGACATTAAAATCAAAGTTAACAACTTATAATTAAATCATTAAAATTAAACAAAATGCAAGTTCACAATTTTAACGCAGGACCATGTCCTCTTCCAAAGGAAGTCGTTGAATCAACAATCAACGCTATCCGTAATTTCGACAACACAGGCGTCGGTTTGATGGAAATCTCTCACCGTACTCCAGGTTGGGAACGCACAATGGCTGAAACACGTCAACTCTGGCGCGACCTTCTCAACATTCCTGCTGAATACGAAGTTCTGTTCCTCGGCGGTGGTGCCAGCACCCAGTTCTTCACAGTTCCAGCTAACTTCCTGAACAAGAAGGCTGCTTACCTGCAGACCGGCGTTTGGGCTAAGAAAGCTGCCAAGGAAGCTAAGCTTTTCGGTGAAGTGAAAATCGTTGCTTCATCAGAAGACAAGAACTACACCTACATCCCACAGGGTTACGAAATCCCTACCGATGCTGACTACTTCCACATCACAACCAACAATACCATCTACGGTACTGAAATCAAGTACGATATGGACAATGTGCCGGTTAAGTTCATCGCCGATATGTCATCAGACATCATGAGCCGCCCAGTCGACGTCACCAAGTACGCTATGATTTACGGTGGTGCTCAGAAGAACGTTGGCCCTGCTGGCGTTACCTTCGTCATCGTCCGCAAGGACCTCCTCGGCCAAATCACCGACCGTCAGTACATGAACCCACTGCCAACAATGGTTGACTATCGCACACACGCTGCAGAAGAAGCCAAGAACATCTCCATGTTCAACACTCCTCCTGTACTTCCTATCTTCGTCATGCACGAAACACTGCAATGGGTGAAGAACCTCGGCGGCGTCGAAGCCATGAACAAGCTCAACACCAAGAAGTCAGCCATGCTGTATGAAGAAATTGACCGCAACTCCATGTTCGTCGGTACAGCCGAAAAGGACAGCCGTTCAATCATGAACCACTGCTTCGTCATGGCTCCAGGTCGCGAAGGTCTCAACGATGCATTCGCTGCATTCGCTAAGGAACGCGGCATGATCGGCATCAAGGGTCACCGTTCAGTCGGTGGTTTCCGCGCTTCATTGTACAACGCTGTCACAATCGAAGACGTCGAAGCTCTCATCCAGTGCATGCAAGACTTTGAAAAAGCAAACAAGTAATTAAATGTTGATTTGTTGTTTGTTGATTTGTTGATTATGGAGTATAAATTTGCATTCGAGAGACTTGAAGTTTGGCAGTTGGCAAGACAATTCTTCAGATTCGCCTACGAAACGATTGACACGTTTCCACAATGTGAGAAATTTAATCTTGTTGATCAAATTAGACGCGCTTCCACATCAATTGCCCTCAATCTTGCCGAAATGACTTCTAGGTCTTCTTTGAAAGAGCAAGCTCATTATTCCGAAATTGCATACGGTTCAGCTGTTGAAGTTTATTGTGCATTCTTATTATCATACGATTTAGGATACATCGATGAACGGAAAATGGATGAAATCCAAGGCAAGATAGAAGAAATCGCCAACAAAATCAACGCATTGAAAAACAGCCAAATCAAACGCGCTGAACAAATCAACAAACAACAATCTTCAAAGCCTTAAACAACAAACAATCAACCCAACAACAAATAAACAATTAAACATTAAACAAATAAACAATGAAAGTCCTCGTTGCTACAGAAAAGCCTTTCGCAAAAGTCGCTGTTGACGGCATTCGCGAAGTCGTTGAAAAGAACGGCTATGAATTGGCTCTCTTAGAAAAATATACCGATGTCAATGACCTTTACGCAGCTGTTGCTGACGCTGACGCTATGATCGTCCGTTCAGACAAGGTTACGAAGGAAGTCCTCGACCACGCCAAGA
>CALGBV010000245.1 GCA_937884015.1 uncultured Bacteroidales bacterium | reverse complement strand
CAGCATTTTTTCAAAAAATCACAAATCAAAAAATCACAAATTCCGAATTCAACACTAAACGTTCCTGTCTGCCATTTCTTCACCTTAATAATATTATAATTAATAATATATTATTAATTAGGTATATATAGCCAGCAAAAGGGAAAAAGCAGCAAAATCATTGAAAAATGAATTTGTGATTTTTTGAAAAATGATTTTTTGATTTTTTGCTGCTTTCCTCCTACCAAGGTTGTACCAAGGCTATACCAACGCTATATCCGCATCCAATCTCCTGCCGCTCCGCTCCCACTCCGATTCGCTGCGCATCGGAGAAAACCTCCAAAAAACTGCCGGACGGGATGAAGAGAATCCAGTTTTGGCATTGGGATGGTGGTGGTTTGGCACATTGCGGTTATAGATGCCATTACAAAAGACATAATGTCTCCACAACGAATGATTTTCTTTTATAAAAAACGCTTTTTTATACCCAAAAGGCATAGAAAACGCTTTTTTATGTAAGTTTGCACGCAAATTTTCAATCATTATGGCACAACAAAAAATACTCGGAATAGGAAGCGCCCTCACGGACATCCTGACACCCATACAAGATGAAAGCATCTTATCGGAACTGAACCTGCCTAAAGGCAGCATGACCCACGTCGACATGGCTACTTCGCTGAAAGTCGGCAAAGCTTTGGCTTCATACAACAGCACGATGGCCGCCGGCGGCTCGGCTGCCAACACGGTCAGCGGACTGGCAAAATTAGGCATCGAGGCCGGTTTTCTCAGCAAGGTCGGCAAGGACGAAATCGGCAGTTTCTTTGAAAAGGAAATGCTCGACACTAAGGTCACGCCGGAACTGTTCAGAACCGAAACGCCTTCGGGCCGCGTGCAGGCTATCATCACGCCCGATGGCGAACGCACCTTTGCCACTTATTTAGGCGCATCACTGGAACTTTCGCCCGACGACATCACGCCCGATTTGTTCAAAGGCTGGGACATTTTCTATGTCGAAGGTTATCTCGTCGCCAATCCGAACATGCTCAACAAGGCTATGGAGACGGCAAAAGCCTGCGGCCTGAAAATCGCCATCGACATGGCAAGCTACAATATGGTGGAAGACAACCGCGACTATATGCTGCAACTCATCAACGATTATGTCGACATCGTTTTCGCAAACGAATCGGAAGCAACCGCCTTGACTGGCATGGGCCCAAGGGAATCGCTCGATTTCATTGCATCGAAATGCGAAATCGCCGTTGTAAAGATCGGTAAGAAAGGTGCTTACATTAAGAGAGGTGAAGAAATGGCCACCGTCGATGCCGGAAATTATAAGCCTATCGACACGACAGGCGCCGGCGATATGTGGGCTGCTGGTTTCTTGGCTGGCCTCGTCAAAGGCGAAAGCCTCGAAAAGTGTGGAAAAATGGGTGCCATCGTTGCGGGCAACGTCATCGAAGTAACGGGCGCCAAGATGGATGCCGACAGATGGAACAGAGTTTACGAAACAATTGGAAAATTGTAAGAAATCTTTCAGAGGTAAAGCATTTTTTCGTACTTTTGCACCCTGTATATTTTCTCGAGAGATATAATATTAAAAATTAGACACTTAGATAAACAATGAAGGAATTCCAGACAAACGAAATCCGTAATGTTGCCCTCATCGG
>CALGBV010000244.1 GCA_937884015.1 uncultured Bacteroidales bacterium | reverse complement strand
CTCATCCGCCGCAAACTCGGCGGCGAGGCGTTCGCAATGACCTGCCCGCTCATCACCAAGGCCGACGGCGGCAAGTTCGGCAAGACCGAAAAAGGCAACATCTGGCTCGACCCGGCCAAGACCTCACCTTACACATTCTACCAGTTCTGGCTCAACTGCTCCGACGAGGACGCTGCCAAATACATCAAGATTTTCACCATGCTGAGCAAAGAGGAAATCGAAGCCCTGTTGGCCCGTCATGCCGAAGACCCAGGCCGCCGCGAATTGCAAAAGACCTTGGCCCGCGAACTGACCATCACCGTACACTCCGAGGAAGACTACCAGATGGCCGAAGAAGCCTCACAGATCTTGTTTGGCAAGGGCACAGCCGAGATGCTGCACAAATACGATGAAGCCATGCTGCTCAATATCTTCGAAGGCGTGCCACGCGCATCAGTCTCACGCGAAACCCTGAACGCTGGCATCGGCATCGTCGATTTCCTGGCTGGCACCGAAATCTTCCCGTCGAAGGGCGAAGCCCGCAAGATGGTGCAAGGCAACGGCGTCAGTATTAATAAGGATAAGGTGGACCTGAACAAGACCATCAACGCCGACGATTTGTTGCGCGACAAATACATCCTTGTCCAGAAAGGCAAGAAGAATTATTACCTTGTCGTGGCCGAATGACGGATTGAAATCTGTTTTTTATTGCATTTTTCTGCTTTTTTTCCGTATGATAGAAAAAAAGTGTATTTTTGCAATCGAAAGAGTGCCAGCATATACAAGCTGTATGTTTGCACTATAATAAGGATTTTGGAGAACCGTTTTCGAATGGTTCTCCTTTATTTTAAAAAATAGAATATGAAACTGGCTACGACAATAGAAGAACAAATCCAAAAACTGGAAAAGAGAGGAATGGTAATAGAAGACAAGCAGAAGGCGCGGGAAATTTTGCTTGACATTGGATATTATAGGCTTGGATTTTATTGGTTTCCACTCGAAAAAAACTACCCAAGCAAATGCAATAGGGAACACGAATTGATAGAAGGAGCGTCGTTCAAATGGGCGACGGATTTGTATTATACCGATACTAAAATCAGAAATGTTTTGATGCCGTTTCTTTCGAGAATTGAAGTCAATCTGAGGACTTTCATCATTTATACGGTTTCCAACAAATATAGGTTCACTCCAACTTGGTTTGCTGATTCCAAAGTCATGACTTCGGTTTTCATCTCCAGTTTCCCTGATACTTATTTGAAATTGAAAAACAACGAGGTCATAAAGATGCATCATAAGAAATACCCGAACGACATCTACGCTCCGGCATGGAAAACCATCGAATATATGACTTTTGGAGATTTGCTTGTACTTTTGAAGAACATAAAAGACAAAAACCTCCAGTTGGAAATAGCCAACCATTATGGTTTGCGAAACTTGAATGTGTTCTATAGTTATCTGGAAACCATCCGTATTATGAGAAATCTCTGCGCACATGGACATAATATTTTCGATTTGAAACTTCAAAAAAGCATCAAAGCTGGTCCTTTGCACGATAAACTGACGGATAGTACGCATCATAATTTGTGCGGTGTCATTCTTGTCATTGATTATTTTCTCCATTTCATTTCTGACAACAGATGTAAGGAAATGAAAAATGAAATTGTTGCAGAACTTAAAAAAGAAAGTACTGCTGAACTATGGAAACCCATACTCAATTGTTGCATTGATAAAATGTAGCGGTTAGTATTTGGCTTGAAACGTAAAATCCTATACATCCTCGTCCAGAAAGGCAAGAAGAATTACTACCTTGTCGTGGCCGAATGATGCAATGACATTCGTTTAACCTTGTAGAGACGCGATTTATCGCGTCTCTTTTTATATTCACATGACGTGTTTTAGACGCGATGAAATACGAAGTATTCGACGTAGTCAATCGCGTCTCTACAGCAATTAACCCAATTAATGTCAATTTGCGGAAATTAGTGCTTGTTTAATCCAAAAATCCAAACTCCCGAAAAAATCTTTGCCAAACTCCCGAAAAATTTTATGCCAAACTCCCGAAAAAATGTCGTAATATAAAATAAATCAGTATTTTTGCATGATTAAATCTAAAAGGTCATGGGGACATACAAAAACAGGATTGTTGACGGCAAGTTGCAACGCAAATTGAAAGGAATTGGCGCGGTACTGATAGAAGGCCCGAAATGGTGCGGAAAGACCACAACGGCAGTTCAACATGCAAAAAGTGTGTTGTTTATGGATGAGCCGGAACGTGAGAAACAGAATCTGCAAATGGCTGAAGTCAATCCGGAAAAGCTGTTGGATGGTGAAACACCTCGTTTGATTGATGAATGGCAATTGGCGCCAAAACTGTGGGATACGATACGTTATACGGTTGATCATCGCGATGGGGAAGGGCATTTTATATTGACGGGTTCTGCAGTTCCTGTTGAAAACGAATCGGTTCATCATTCGGGAACGGGAAGATTTGCATGGCTGACGATGCGACCCATGAGTTTATGGGAGTCGGGCGATTCAACAGGCGAAGTGTCTGTAAATGGATTGTTTTCAAATGTCTGTAATATAGAAGGTTCCTCAGATAAAAATCTGGACGATATAGCCTATCTGGTTTGTAGGGGCGGATGGCCTGGAACTTTGGGCTTGGATAAGGATGTGGCTTTGGATTTGGCTTTCGATTATTACGATGGTGTCGTAAGGTCCGACATATCGAGGGCGGATGGCGTGTCGAAAAATCCGGAGCGTGTAAAGAGACTTATGCGGAGCTATGCCCGCCATCAAGGCACTCAGGCAAATATTGCCGTGATTGGTGCCGACATGGCAGGCAACGAGTCGGGCAGTCTGGATGATGATACCATATATTCTTATCTTAACGCCTTGCGCAAGATTTTTGTAGTTGAGGACATGCCGGCTTGGAATCCAAATCTCAGGTCGAAGACGGTTGTCCGCACTTCCGATACAAGGTATTTTGTCGATCCGAGTATAGCAACAGCTGCATTGGGAATAGGCCCGAATGATTTGATAAATGACCTGAAGACTTTTGGCTTGCTGTTTGAAACCATGGCTGTGCGTGATTTGCGTGTTTATGCTGATGCCATTGAAGGCCGCGTGTATCATTATCGTGACAAGAGCGGACTTGAATGTGATGCGGTGATACATCTGAGAAACGGAAAATACGGTTTGGTGGAAATCAAGATTGGGGGTGACAAACTTATAGAAGAAGGTGTAGCCACGTTGCTGACTTTGTCGAGAAACATTGATTCAGGCAAAATGTCGGAACCTTCATTTCTGATGGTGCTGACAGGCATTGGCACCTATGCCTATCGAAGAACCGACGGCGTGTATGTCGTCCCTATTGGATGCCTGAAGGATTAATTTTTGCTTTTTATACTTCTAATAGAGGAAACTATGATTATAAAACAGGTATTTGGACAATTGGAGATGTAAAAATTGGTGAAAAGGTTCAACTTTCTATAATTTGTAAAATTAATAAAACTGGTGAAATAGTAAATCATGCTAATGTAACAGCATATGAATATGATTTTAATTTATCAAATAATTTTGATCTTCAGAGAATCTTTGTAAATGATGCTTCAGATTTAAGTATTTTTAAAACTGTAAATAATACTTCTCCTAATTATCATGATGTAGTTAAATGGACAATTAAAGTTACAAATAATGGTCCAGATACTGCTTTAAACTTAGAATTAAAAGATATTCTTCCTAAATCTTTAAATTTAATAAATTATACTGGTGATTTTAAAAATCAAGAAAATATTTGGACTTTAAGTTCATTAGCTAGTGGTGAGTCAGCTTATCTTTATTTAATTAC
>CALGBV010000243.1 GCA_937884015.1 uncultured Bacteroidales bacterium | reverse complement strand
TGATGGCAATGGTCTTGCTGTTGGCATTGCAGTCGCCGGCATAATAAACGGCATCGTAAACGGCGAGGTCAGCATCAGCGCCTGGAGTTTCTTTCTTATATTCCTCAGGAACAGGGAGATTACGCTGCAATTCAGGCAGGAAAGCCACATAACGTGCCAATTGCTGCGTCCAATCCTGATCCTTGATGAGGATGAAGGCTTCGTGAGCAGCCTTGGTGCCAAAGAGAGCATCGGTGTAGTTTTCGATTGGACCGACAACCATATCAATGTTGTTGTTGCGGACGGTCATCCACTGCATGTCGCTTTCCAGATAGTCATCGGTGCGGAGAGCCGTGGCGCGAAGTTTCAGGTACTGAGCAAATTCAGGGTCGCCGGCAAGTTCCGAAGCCTGTTCGAGCAACTGGGCTGCCTTTTCGATTTTTTCCGCAAAGAATTCGTGATACCAAACGCATTTCAATGCACCGTTTTCATCGCGGACAATCATGGTGTACTGGCTAGTCTTGTTCGGGTCGTCGAAGGTTTCCCATTCTTCCATGGTCATGTCCTGTGGATAAAATTGTGCGCCAGCAGGTTTTTCGCCAATGCCTTCAACGAATGAAGCTTCATTGTTGAGGCCGTCCCAAGGACCGTAATTGATTTCAGCATAGAGTTTTACATCAGGGTCGCTGATTTGTTCCATCAAGGCGTTTTTGTCGCCCCAATTTTCCATCCAAAAGATTTCGTCCATGATGTCGGCGGCTTCAAAAAGCAGCGGAAGCATCTGTTTTTCATTGTCGCTCAGGTGACTGATGCCGGAAGTCATGGTGACTTGCGCATACTTGTCAGAGAGTTTTGCAGGAGCAGGTGCCGGTTCGGTGGTTTCCGGTGCCGGCTGGTTGCCGCAAGCCGTAGCCATCAAAGCCACGACAGCAAGGTAGGTGAGATTTCTGAATTTCATAATTGCAATTATTTAAAGTTAAACGTTTGTTGTTGTCATTCAAAAAGTAGAGGGCAAAAGTATGAAATTTTCAATTCACTTCACGACTCCTTATTATAAAAAAGCGTACTTTTGCGCCATGGCGAAAAATAAATACTACGTTGTTTGGAAAGGCAGAAATCCAGGAATTTACGACGATTGGGATGTCTGCAAGAAGGAAATCATCGGCTGCAAAGGCGCTTTGTACAAAGGCTTTCCCGATTTGAAAAGTGCCGAAACGGCCTTCAAAATGGGTTACGAAGCGTACAAAAAATCCACTCCGATAGAAAAAGCCGTAGTTGCAAATTGCACGGAAAAACCTATAAGTCATGCTTTTGCAGTCGATGCAGCATGTTCGGGCAATCCGGGAAGAATGGAATATCGGGGCGTTTTCGTTGCAACGGGCGAAGAAATCTTCAAAAGTCCTGTTTTCGAAAATGCCACCAACAACATAGGCGAGTTTTTGGCCATCGTCCACGCTTTGGCCTATCAAAAGCAAAACGGTATGAAATTTCCCATTTACAGCGATTCCGTCAATGCGCAGTTATGGATTAGACAGAAAAAATGCAAGACAAAACTGTCGCCAAACGACAAAAACGCCTATCTCTTCGAACTCATTCAACGAGCCGAAAACTGGTTGGCTAACAATACGATAGAAGTTCCAATCATCAAATGGCGCACAAAAGACTGGGGAGAAATTCCTGCCGATTTTGGAAGAAAATAACCTTTTGCTTCAAAAATAATCCTACTTTTACCGCGCAATTGAAAAGGCAAGATGCTGAAATTTGATCCATATTATTTTCAATGTCCCAATTGTCAGGCTTGGCTTGAAGGCCGCAACCTGAAGTCGGAGCTGGTCAACGAGGCTATTCTTTATTCTGATGGCAAGATATTGTATGACAACTATATAACTACCCGTCAGAAGCTTGTCCAATGTCCGTCGTGTGCCCATGCCTTTTGGATTGAAAACCCTGTTGCATCCATCATCACCTTGCAGAAACCGGAATCATACGTCTATTCGTGGAACACATGGCGTTTCTATGGCATTTCGTTTTCCGACAACAAAGGGAAAATGGCTTTGATTAACCATTACAGGACTTTTTTGCAGAAAAGCCATTACGACCCGTCCAAGGAAATCTATTTGCGCCGCCTTTTGTGGTGGGCTTACAACGACCTGCACCGCAATCACCAGCACATACGTTTGAAGTATTTCCTGAATGGCTTCATGAGTTTTGGCGTTTGGCATTGCAACCGTAGCCTCATCATCGAAGGCGAAAAGCTTTTTTTGAAAAATCAGAAAGACTTCACTGATAACCTACAACGGCTTCAAGCATTGTTAGAGAAACATCCCGAGGAGCAAATAGATCTTGAAATGCCTGAAATTTACCGCGAGTTGCGGCAATTTGACAAGGCGAAGGAATTGCTTGACCAAGCCGGCAGCCGCACGCATTTCACCAACGAGATGATTCGCCACTCGAAATGGAAAGACCCGCGCGTGTTCATGGTTTCAGGATGATTTTTTTGACAAAAACATTAATAACACTTTGATGGCAGTCGATTTGCTTTGGCAAATCTGGTGTGAAAACGAAGCGTCCAACCGCCAAGCTTGCTTGAGTGGTTGGACGCTTCGTTTTCACACCAGCCTTAACAGGCATGACTGCCATCAAAGTAAAAACATGAAAAACATACCTATCAGACAAATTAGATGTTGGAATTTTAAAATTTTCAACACAAAAACCTTTTTTCATTGTTTTGTTATAATCAAAAAGCATAAATTATGTTGTTTTTCTCGTCGTAATAGTAACGTTCACATTCGTCCATGACTGGTGCAAAATTATAAAGAATGCCAATACGTGTTTTGTTCAGACGCATATAATTCCACAACTGCTGCCGATGTTCGGAACATAGATGCTCGACCGCTTTACATTCAACAAATACATCATCGAAACAGCGGAAATCAACATAATGCTTATGTCTAATCAATTGATTATGGAACATTATGCCGAAATAGTATTCCTTGTTGTTTGGGATTTGGTGTTCATCAAATATGATTTTCAAAGCATCTTGATAAATGTATTCATTTAAAAACGCACCCAATTCTTTGTGTACCAATTGACAACAACCAACCACTTTGTATGTATAAACTCTAAGTTCTTCCATTAGTTGTGGATTCACTTCTTTTAGTTTTTTAATGGAATAAGTCATATTTTGAGTTTTTAAGAGAGTTTGTTTTTAATGTTTTTTCTTTGCCAATGGTCAAACACGTAGGGTTGCCATGGTTCAAGTCCCGAAATGCCAAGTGCGCTTGAGCATTTCGGGGCTTGATTCCATGACAATCTCGCCTTAGCGAGATGACCATTGGCAAAGTGTTTTCATTGTTTTTGTCATAGTCAACCGTCAATCTTCCTTCTTGTCGAACTCGAGCGGATAAAGGTCGGTGAGACGGATTTCAGTTGAAGTGCGGCGCTTGCCTTCCTTGTCGGTCCAGTCGTTGTTGCGCAGCGAACCTTCAATGGCGACAAGTTTCCCTTTCTTTACGGCTTTCATTACGCGGTCGGCCAAAGAGCTCCACGCCACCACATTGAACCAATAGGTGTTATCGACGCGCTCGTTGTTGGCATTCATGTAAGGCTCGTTGACAGCAATGCTGAAACGTGCGATTTTCTGGTTGTTGTTCAAGGTTTTCATTTCAGGTTCTGCACCCGGGCGGCCAATCAGCATGACCGAATTTTGCATTGTACTCATTTGTGTAAGGTTTTAATTGTTTGTAATTTGTAAGTTCGTTATTTTGTCGCAACATTTCTCGTTGTTTTGACGGTGCAAAGTAAAAACGTTTGTCAAGAATAAAGCCGACAACAAACGTTTGTAGTCGA
>CALGBV010000242.1 GCA_937884015.1 uncultured Bacteroidales bacterium | reverse complement strand
GAGGAAGTAAAAAGGATAATTGAAAAGTGAAAAAGTAAGGAATTCTGCACTTTTTACTTTTCACTTTAACTTTTCGTTAAGCGATGATGAGCAACTGGAAGTTGCCAAAGTGGGCGGTCGTGATCGCGGCCGCCCTGCTTTTCCTTCCGCCGCTTTGATATAATGCGCACGAAGGGGGAATATGGCAATGGACTATCCGAAGAAGGTCAACATCATCGAACTGGAGAACGCGCCGTTCAGGTGCGCGATGTCAATGGGGTTTTGCTGATTGGCGAAAATAAACCCGAATGATTTGAAAGGAAATGACGGAGGACGGTGTAAAGGTCGGAGGTCTGCTTTTCGCGTGCGATGGCGAGGAGAGTTTTGATGGTTTCAGTGTCGCCGCTTTTGAGTTTTTTGATGGTGTCCTGAAGCTGTTCGTTTTTGGATTGAGCTTGGTAGGCTAATGCTCTAATCGCATCAAGTTGTTTTTCTTTTTGTTGAAGTTGGGTGGTGGTTTCCTTTAGGTCTTTGTCGAGTTCCTGAAAACGGATTTCAAGGCTGCTTTTTTCGTCGGCGAATGCCTGGTTTAATTTTTGCGCCACCTGTAGGCGGTCGGAATGAGCATTTGGGTTGAAGTTGTGGACAATTGCGGAATGGAGCGGAATGAAATTGATGTCGGGAATGCTGTGAGGCTGAGCGGCTCTCCATGATTCAAATTGCAGTTCGATGGCATCCAAAATGCTGTGCTGACTGTCTTCACTGTCGCCAAGGGCGACGGCTTCGGCGATGCTTGTGGCGTTGAAATTGTGGGTGATGATTTTCCAATTGATTTTCTCGGGGCGAGATACATCGATGGGCGTTGGCTGAAAATCGTTGTCGAAAAAGACTTGGTTGGCATCATAACGCTCGGCAATCTTTCTGAATGTGGAAAAGTAAGGATTGCCGTTTTGGAGGTTGAGGGCGATGACATCTTGGAAAATCGCCGATTTGATGTTTCGGTGGGTCGTGGATGACAGGAGTAAAAAGACGATTGAGAAAGTGAGTTCGGCATCGTGATAGCTGCCAAGGTCGTCGCGTGCGTTGTTGAAATAGTCTTCGATGAAGCAGTCTTCGGGATGATGGTCGAAGAAAACGCGCGTGGCTTGGTAATAGGCTTCATTGAAGATTCTCAAAGCTGATGCCTTGAAGCATTTTGCGGGGCGAAGCGAAAGCAAAGCATTGTAGATGCTTTGGTTGAGTTCGGCGGTGAAAGGATTGCGGAGAAAGTCGTCGAGGTCCTTTTTCTCTGTGTAAATTCTTGCTTTCATCATGGTTTGAAAAATTTAAAAAAGGTTAGTGAAAAAAAGAAAAAAGCCGCAAAACTGCGGCTTTTGGATTTTCAATCGTTATCATCTTCGATTTCGGGGTCGACGAAAAGAAGGTTGTTGATTTTCATTCGCTTCTTTGGACTGATGGTGCCCTGATAGCCTCGAAGGACGTTCTTTCCGTCGGCATGGCCGACCATCGAATCGATGAAGGCGTCGGAAATGCCATGCCAGGTTAAAGTGGTGATGTAGGAGTTTCGGGCAGTTGAAGGGGTGACGGCACGGATCCCAAGTTCGGCGCAAACGTTTTCCATGCCCTTGCGGATGGAAGAATTGAAATCGTGGACGCGGTTTGTTATTTGCGATTCGGATTGGGCACCCAGCAGTATTTGTGGAAAGACAAGCGTTCCCATGATAGGGGTTGAGGCATATTTGGCCAAAAGCGCTTTCAATGCTTCCGTGATGGGAATGCTGACGATGATGGGGAGCTTGTTTTCGATTTTGGAACGGATGAAAGAGAACTCGGTTCCGTGAATTGAATTATCGTCCCATTTGAGCGTGGCGAGGTCTCTGAGGTTGCTTCCGTTGCAAAGATATAAGATTATCCACCAATCGGCGGAGACCTTGTGCTTGCCTTGATAATCACGGATTTTAATGATGTCGGGGACGGTGATGAAATCCTGCTTGCGGCGGGCGCCTGCCTTGATGGTGAGTTCCGGGCGTTTCGTGATGAGCTTTTCTTTCAGAAGGCTATTCATCACGGCACGGAAGGCGCGAAGATAGACGCTTTTTGTGGCGGCTGAGAGGCCTTCATTATCCATGAACTGCTCCCATTTGGCAACGACTGATGCCGTGGCTTCGGCTGGTTTCAGCTTGGTCATTTTGCCCGATATGGCTTTCTTCTT
>CALGBV010000241.1 GCA_937884015.1 uncultured Bacteroidales bacterium | reverse complement strand
ACCTATCTCCATCCCGATTGGTGGACAAATCAAAGGCCGCCTGATGAACGTCATCGGCGACTCCATCGACGGCATCGGCGAACTCGACCGCAAAGTCGAATATCCTATCCACCGCGAACCGCCTAAGTACGAAGACCTCGCCACATCAAAGGAAGTGCTCTTCACCGGCATCAAGGTCATCGACTTGCTCGAACCTTATATGAAAGGTGGTAAGATCGGTCTGTTCGGCGGCGCTGGCGTAGGCAAGACCGTGCTCATCATGGAACTCATCAACAACATCGCTAAAGGCTACAACGGCTTTTCGGTGTTTACAGGCGTCGGTGAGCGTACCCGTGAAGGTAACGACCTGCTCCGCGAAATGATCGAATCAGGCATTATTAAATATGGTGACGAATTTGTCAAGGCCATGGAAGAAGGCGACTGGGATTTGTCGAAAATCGACCGCAAAGCCCTTTCAACCTCACAAGCCACATTGGTATTCGGACAGATGAACGAACCTCCTGGGGCCCGTGTGTCGGTTGCCCTTTCCGGCTTGACCGTTGCCGAATCGTTCCGCGACGACCCGAACAGCGACCAGAAGGACATCCTGCTCTTCATCGACAACATCTTCCGTTTCACACAGGCAGGTTCCGAGGTCTCGGCTCTGTTGGGCCGTATGCCTTCAGCCGTGGGTTATCAGCCTACACTGGCTACCGAAATGGGTGCCATGCAGGAACGCATCACCTCGACCAAGAACGGTTCCATCACCTCAGTGCAAGCCATTTACGTCCCTGCCGACGACTTGACCGACCCGGCTCCAGCCACGACCTTCTCGCACTTGGATGCCACCACCGTGTTGAGCCGTAAGATTTCGGAGTTGGGCATCTACCCTGCCGTCGACCCGCTGGATTCAACCTCCCGCATCCTCGACCCGAACATCGTTGGCGAACTGCATTACAACACCGCACAGCGCGTCATCAACCTGCTGCAGCGCAACAAGGAATTGCAGGACATCATCGCCATCCTCGGTATGGAAGAACTTTCGGAAGAAGACAAGATTGTCGTCCACCGTGCCCGCCGCGTGCAGCGTTTCCTGTCGCAGCCATTCCACGTTGCCGAACAGTTCACCGGCCTGAAGGGCGTGATGGTGCCAATCGAAGAGACCATCCGTGGCTTCAACATGATCATGGACGGCGAAGTCGACCAGTATCCTGAAGCTGCCTTCAACCTCGTCGGCACCATCGACGATGCCATCGCCAAGGGTGAAGAGATGCTCAAACAAGCTCAATAAACTGCGCCATGAAAGTCGAAATCATTTCTCCCTCATCGAAACTGTTTTCGGGCGAAGTCAAGTCGGTAACGGTGCCCAGCAAAATGGGTCCCTTCACCCTACTCGACCACCACGCCCCTATCGTCGCCATCCTCGAAGCAGGCAAGGTGACGCTGACCGACGAACAGGGAGAGAACCAGGAATTCGTCATCAAGGGCGGTTTTGCCGAACAACATGACAACACATTGATAGTCTGTGCAGAACTATGAAGAAAGACGTCTTGACAACCAAATATCTGGCAATTTTCCTGCTTCTCTGCCTCGTGATTGACGGCATTCTGCTGTGCTGGCTTTCGCCCAAAGTGGAGATTTGGAACCGCTGGATGGTCATGATACCGATTATCTACATGATTCTCGGCGCCTATTACGCCAACCTCATGAAGAAAAACGTCGACAACAACCCCAACAAACTGAATTGGCTTTATATTTACAAAGGTATAAAGATTGTCGTCAGCATCGTGATGATGGTGCTTTATCTGGTCTTCGTCAAGCAAAGCGTCAAGTTGTTTCTCATCATCACGGCAGTGTGCTATCTCATTGCCCTGGTGACCGAGACCTGCATCTACACCGACTATGTGAAACAATCAAAAAAAGAGAGTAATAAAGCATGAACAATGTCTTTAAACATATCAGACACATTTTGGCAGCGGTGCTGCTGATGTTTATGGTTCCGGCTATGGCTCAAGACTCAATCAGCGAGATGCCAGAGGCTGCCGAACCTGCATTGGCGGAAACCATTGCCGAAAAAGAGGCACCTGCCGAAGAAGGCGAGAAATTCGATGCCAAGTCGTTCATTTTCGGTCACACCGGCGATTCCTATTGTTTCCACATCACCGAAATCAAAGGCAAGCCTGTCTGCGTTTGGCTGCCCGTCATTGTGAAGAGCAAGGAACAAGGCTGGTGCGTCTTTTCATCGAAACACGTCTGCGAACTGAAAGACGGCGAGACCTACAACAATTTCTTCATCGAGCCGATGACATCCGATTTCAAGCCGGGCAAACTGGTCGAAATCAACAGCGCCGGCGAAGTGGTGCGTCCGTTCGACATTTCGTTCACCAAGAATGCCTTCGGCATCTTCCTCGTGTGCATCTTCCTGCTGGCATTCTTCCTGCCTGCGGCAGCCAAATACAAGAAAGACCCGATGGCTCCGCCAACCCGTTACCAAGGCATGGTGGAATGGCTCACCTACATGGTTTTGGACGGCATCGTGAAGCCTTCCATCCATGGTGACAAATACAAGAAGTTTGCACCTTATTTATTAACGGTGTTCTTCTTCATCTTCTTCAGCAACATCTTCGGTCTGATACCGTTCTTCCCATTCAGTGCCAATGTCACAGGCAACCTTTCCATTACGGTCGTCCTCGCCCTGCTGACCTATTTCTTCGTCAACGTGTTCGGCAACAAGCACTATTGGAAAGACATCCTTTGGCCCGATGTGCCTATCTTCCTGAAGGCCTTCCCGCTGATGCCTATCATCGAACTCATCTCCACCATCACCAAGCCTTTCGCCCTGATGGTCCGTCTGTTCGCCAACATCCTTGCCGGCCACATCATCATCATGGTGCTGATGGGACTGATCTTCATCCTCGGCGGCATGTACGGCACTGGCGTTGGAGCTGGCGTTTCCGTCATCTCCATTTTCATGTCGGTCTTCATGACCGCATTGGAACTGCTGGTGGCCTACATCCAGGCCTACGTATTCACCATGCTGTCCTCACTCTTCATCGGCTTGGCCCAGGAAGAGCCTAAGGAAGCGTAAAACTTGCAATGTTTAATCAATAATTAAGTCAACAAATAATAAAATAAAGATGAGATTCCCGCCTTCGCGGGAATGACGGCCGCAAAAAGGCCGTCATAGAGTCAAAAAAATCTAAAGGTCTAATAGTCCAACAGTCAAGTTGTCATCAAATCAACAAGTCAACAATTAAACAAACAATAATCCATTAATTAACTAAATCATTAAAATCATGTTAGCAATCATTCTTCAAGCAGCTCAAGCAGTAGCAGACTTGGCTCCGCTGTCAAAAGTCGGCGCAGCAATCGGTGCAGCAATCGCAATCATCGGTGCAGCTATGGGTATCGGTAAAATCGGTCAATCCGCAATGGAAGCCATCGCCCGTCAACCGGAAGCAGCTGGCGACATCCGTTCCAGTATGATTATTGCAGGCGCTCTCGTCGAAGGTGCAACTCTGTTTGCCATCGTCGTTTGCGTTTTGGCTGTTCTTTAATTGTAAACCAGTCTGGGGTTTGCCCGTCAAGCCCCAGACATTTAAAATGTTGAAAAAATGGATTTATTTCTTCCCGAAAGTGGTCTGATAATATGGATGCTCATCGCGTTCCTTATCGTTTTCGTCATCCTTGCCAAGGTGGGGTGGCCAATGATTATGAACGCCGTCGACAAGCGCAACCAGCATATCATCGACTCACTCAAAGCAGCGCAGGAAGCCAACGAAGCCTTGGCTGGCGTTGAGGAAAAGAGAAAAGAAGTCATGGCTGAGACACAGGCCGAGCAAATCCGTATCATGAAGGAAAGCCAAGAGCTTAAGAATCAGATTATGGAAGAAGCTAAGGCCCAGGCACGTGCCGAAGCCGAAAAGATTGTGGCCGATGCCCGTCTCCGCATCGAAAAGGAACAGGCCGAAGCCATGTCACAAGTGAAAAACGAAGTGGTGGCCCTTTCGGTCAGCATTGCAGAGAAGCTGCTGCAACGCGAACTGGGAGACAAGAAGTCGCAAAGCGATTACATCGACCAACTGCTCAAGAACAACAACCAACATATTGAGGCATAACCATGAACGACGGAAAGATATCGGTCAGATACGCAAGAGCGCTTTATAACCTCGCCTGTGAAAACCGGTGCGAAGACACGGTTTATGAAGCATTACGCAACTTTACCGTTAGCGTTGGCCAAAACCTTGCCCAATTTGACGCTGTCCTGGCCAATCCCATCATCAGCGATGATGACAAGGTAGGCCTCATCAATGCCGCCATCGGCGAATCGGATCCCGACTGCCTCAAAGGTTTTGTTAAATTCGTCGTTGAACAAGGACGCGAAAGCAAGATGTACCTGATAGCACTGAAATATCAGGAAAAATACCGTACCGACAAGAACATCCTGCTCACCCATGTCACGACCGCTTCGGAATTGCCGGCTGAGACCTTGGAGAAAATCAAGACATACGTCGAAAAAATTTTCCATGCCACGGTGGAAACCACTGTCAGCATCGACCCGAAACTCATCGGCGGCTATACACTCGACATCGAGAACAACCGCATGGACGCCAGCGTTGCAGGGCAGCTGAACAGAGTAAAAGAGGAACTGAAACGCGAGCAATAAACAATTAAACGATAAACAAATAAACAACATATATGTCAGACATCAAACCTAGTGAAATATCAAGCATCCTGCAAATGCAGCTCCAACATCTGAGCAGCAAGGTTCAGTTTGAGGAGATTGGCAAGGTGCTGCAAGTGAGCGACGGCGTGGCCCGTGTCTATGGTCTGGAAAAGGTTCAGTCGAACGAACTGGTCCAGTTTGAGAACGGCACCATGGGCGTTGTGCTCAATCTGGAAGAAGACAATGTCGGTGTCGTGCTTTTGGGACCAACCGAAGGCATCAAGGAAGGCGAAACCGTGAAGCGCACCCAGCGCATTGCATCCGTCCTCGCAGGCGAAGGCATGTTGGGCCGCGTAGTCAACGGCTTGGGTCTCCCAATCGACGGTAAAGGCCCTATCCAAGGCAAGACCTACGAGATGCCGCTCGAGCGCAAGGCTCCGGGCGTCATCTTCCGTCAGCCTGTGAACGAGCCGCTGCAAACCGGCTTGAAGGCCATCGACGCCATGATTCCTATCGGCCGCGGACAGCGTGAGCTGATCATCGGCGACCGTCAGACCGGTAAGACCGCCATTGCCATCGACACCATCATCAATCAGAAAGAAAACTTCAAGAAAGGCGACCCGATTTACTGCATCTATGTGGCCGTAGGTCAGAAGGGCTCAACCGTTGCCAATCTGGTCAACACCCTCGAAGCCAACGGCGCCATGGACTACACCATCGTAGTCTCCGCCACTGCTTCCGACCCTGCCGCCATGCAGTTCTATGCACCATACGCTGGCGCCGCCATCGCCGAATATTTCCGAGACAGAGGCAAAGACGTGCTTCTTATGATGG
Organism: uncultured Bacteroidales bacterium; assembly: GCA_937884015.1. Taxonomy (GTDB): domain Bacteria; phylum Bacteroidota; class Bacteroidia; order Bacteroidales; family F082; genus Limimorpha. Next base: position 375 of record CALGBV010000241.1, on the reverse strand, counting down.
ACTCGCTGACACGTTTCTGTATGGCAGAAAGAGAGATAGGTCTCAGCGTCGGTGAACCGCCGATTGCCAGAGGGTACACTCCTTCGATTTACGCTTCTCTTCCGAAGCTCCTTGAGAGATGCGGAAACTTTGAAACGGGTTCGATTACAGGTATTTTTACAGTACTTGTATTTATTGATTGGTCAGGAATATTTAATGTAAATTGCTTTAATAAATTCCATGAATGGTTAATTGGTCTTGGAGGATCTGTAAAAGAACCTGGTATTGTATCAAATGTTCTTGGAAGTAATGCTGTTGCATTTGGTCAATTTGATCTATTTGCAATCTCAATTGTTTTAATTGTATTTTCGTTTTTGACCACAAATCATATTATTC
>CALGBV010000240.1 GCA_937884015.1 uncultured Bacteroidales bacterium | reverse complement strand
TTTTGACCGACCTTACCGGCATTTTCCCGTCCAAGGGTGAAGCTCGCCGTATGCTCAAGGACAACGGCATTTCCATCAACAAGGAAAAAGTGGGCGAAAACTGTATGATTACGCCCGCTATGCTACTCAACGGAAAATACATCTTGGCTCAAAAAGGCAAGAAAAATTACTATATTGTCAAATTAGCAGATTAACATCGTGAACTGGGTCATTATCATCACCATCATCCTCATTGGCATCATCGGCTTGGTGCTTGAGTTTTTAGTCATTCCTGGAGGAATTGTGGGCATTGTGAGCGGTCTCATCATTGCGGGCGGCATTGGATTGTCGTATTATCATTTCGGTGTTACGGCGGGAAACATCACCCTAATTGCCACCGTTGTTGCCATTTTGGCCATTCTTGCCGGAATCGCCCTTCGAACCTTTATCACCTTTGTCGCCCTTGGCACCGTCTTTGCCATCCTTACCGTCGGCACCCTTTTCACCGTCAACACCGTCCTTGCCATCAACGCCATCTTTGCCGTCGACACCCGCTTCACCCTTGTCGCCCTCGAGAGTCTGCCAGGATTCGCCGTCACAGATGAACGCCTCGGAGGAATCCATCACAAAGAGCATCTCGCCCACGTTCGTCGTGTCGCAAGCCTGCTTTGAAAGCTTTTCGCCAGCCTCGAGCACGGCCATGCCGTCCTGGTGGATTTCAGTAACTTCGTCGCCACAGGCGGCAAACATCAGGGTACTGGCTGCAACTGCCAAAAGGTATTTCTTGTTCATGAGAACAGCTCCTATGATTTTTGTGGAAATATAGGAATTAGTGGCTAGGAGCGACCTTGTCTATCCAAACAAATCCTTTGCTACAACTTGGTTGCTTACAATTTCGTTGTATTTGCTATTTGAAAGTCCGTAAGTCGTTACAAAAGTGAGCTGTATTGATTTCTTTGGGTTTTCTTCCATGAATCGCTGAATTTTGTTTCTCAAGTTCATTTCGTAGCTTTCTTTGATTGCGAATTGTGCTATCGAAAACTTTATTTCGCAAATGTTGATTGTGTTGTCTGCTCGATCAATAACCAGGTCAATTTGAGCCCCTTTATCGCCTTTTTCTACGGTTCGCCATACATAATTTCTGCTGTCGATTCCGGAAATCCCCAGTTTTTCTTTTATCTTCTGAACGTGTTGCATGACAAGGTTTTCAAAGGTAATGCCAGCCCAAACATAAAAAATTGGTTTTCAAAAATAAAAGATGTAGGTAAATATATTGTTGAAGGAATAACACCAGGATATGCTGTTATGTTTGTTCCTAGTGATTCATTACTTCAACTTATTCATTCTAAATTAAATGATATTTTAGATGATATTAGATATACTAAAATATTTACTAAAGGTTTCTTTTCGAAAGGAGGAACTTTTATTGAAATAACATCATTATCATTAATCGGCCAGGCGCCTGCTATCCCACTTGTTACTTCATAATAGTCTTTTACTCGACGAAGGAAAAGCAATACACGTGTTTTAGGCTTTAATACAGCATTATCTTCCATGGAAAAGGTTTTGAGCTTCAACCTTTCACCTACCGCTACGTTACCCATCAACGGCTGATTTATAGAA
>CALGBV010000239.1 GCA_937884015.1 uncultured Bacteroidales bacterium | reverse complement strand
AAGGCTGGGGCTATGTGGAATTCGATACCGAAGAAAAAGTCACCGATACATACGTTGAATATGCCAACACTTTGTACAAGATGATTTCACAAGGATTTTCGGCAGCCGTTTATACCCAAACCACTGATGTAGAAGTTGAACTCAACGGCTTGATGACCTACGACCGTAAGGTGATTAAGTTGGACGAAAAACGCTTGCACGACATCAACAGCAAGATTAGCCACGCCTTGGCGGAATAATCAGTCTGGTAATATTAGAAAAATGACCAAATGTGCGTTTTTAATATCACATTTGGTCATTTTTCTTTAGAATATTGACTAAATGTAATATTTTAACCCTACATTTGGTCGGTTTTCTTATTCTGAGAACAGATCTTTAATCGTGATTTCGCTGTGCAGAATCCAGGATTGCTTTCCCTTTGTAATGCCGTATGGCGTTATCATTGTGAGAACAGGCCTGTGTGTGGTTTTTGTTTCCTGTTGGAAAATTTCCATGCGTTCTTGCATCTTTTCCTTATAGGCACTTGTGATGGTGTATGGCTTTTCGGAAAACTTTATCTCGCACAAATGAATGAGCCTGTCGACTCTTGAAATGACTAAATCGATTTGTGCGCCTTTTGCCGTCATTCCGTTTTCTGTGTTTTTCGCTTTGGTTCGCCATGAAGAGGCAGATGTGGCTATGCCTGAAATGCCTAATCCCTTTTTGATTTGGTCGAGGTGTTTTAGACAGACCAATTCGAAGGTGAAGCCTTCCCATGATTCTACGCTGTGTGTTGTGAAATTGTGCGACCAGAATGCGGTATCTTTCGTTATGTTGTTTTCTATGAATTTGAAATAGAACAGGGTGTAGAAATCGGCGATTCTGAAAATTGTGTATTTGTTTTTACATCCGAATTGTGCATATTGCAGGATGAAGTCGCAGCGTTCCAGGTTCTTCAGCACTTTGGTCAGGTTGCCGCCAGTCAGTCCGGTTGCCTTTTCCAACTCGCTACGTGTCATGCCTTCGCGTTTGGCCGATAGGGCTTTGACGGTGGCGATATACCGGTCAGCCTTGGGAAAGAGCGCGTAGTAAAGTTCATCAAATTCACCGCTTAGTTTGGCACCGTTCTCGAAAAACAAGGCATCGATGTTTTGTGGCAGGCTTAAGTTTGGTTCCAGCAGACTCAGGTAGAACGGCACACCGCCCAAAGCCATGTAGCATTGTATGGTTTCGTAATGTCCCCAGCCAAAATTCTTGCTGTCTAAGTATTGCTTACATTCGTTGAGGGTGAAAGGGGCGAGATAGATGCGCCTTGTGATGCGGTTGTGCAATCCGCCACGGTTAGCGATGATTTTGTCGGCCATCCATGATGTGGCGCTTCCGCAGGCTATGAAAACGATGTCGTCGCGCATGGTGGCCCAACTGTTCCAAAAATATTCAAGTTCTGTGACGAAATCGCTTTGCTTGTTGTCGATCCATGGCATTTCGTCGATGAAAATCACTTTCCTTTCGGCTTCGCTCTGTTTCAGGAGTTCCTGTAAGGCTTGGAAGGCTTCGCTCCAAGAATTGAGTGCGGGTGCGGTTTCCATGTTGCCGTACCGTGCTATGGCTTTGCCGAAATTCTCCAATTGCTGACGTTGCGTCATCTTGTGTGCGCCAACATAATGGAAAGTGTAATTGTCGTTGAAAAAATTACGGATGAGGAAAGTCTTTCCGATTCTTCTTCTGCCGTAAATGATGACAAATTCCGAACGGCCTGAGTTCATGCAACGGTTCAGTTCGTCTATTTCGCGTTCTCTGCCAACAAGTTTGTCCATAGTCTTGATTTTTTCGCTGCAAAGGTAAAGATTCTTTTTTGAAATCCAAGTCTCAACCAATAGAAAAATGACCAAATGTGCCTTTTTGATGCCACATTTGGTCGTTTTTCTTTAGAATATTGACCAAATGTTATGTTTTGAACCTGCATTTGGTCGGTTTTCTTGTGTCTCTTATTCACACATTTGGAAAGGCAAATCGTTGCATTTAATTATCTCGTTTCTGTCTTTCCGCTTTCCTGACTTGATGTAGTAACTGTGGAGGACGTAATTTTCTTCAGCCTTTAAATCAAAGATGTCGTATTTGCTGATGTTGACATGAATTGTCACGCAGCTGTTCTCATTGACTTTTATCCAGTCGTGTCTGATCTTTTTTTCGTCTTCCGGACTCATATATTCAATCCATTCCCAATTGAACAATACATTTTGGTATTCAGGTAAAAGTTCTGCGTTTTCTATATCACTGCGAATATTCGAGTATTTTATCCAAGCCGTTTTATTCGATTGGTTTTCGATTTCGATGACCAAATCCGTAAAGCCATGTTCCAGTTTCATGCAGCTGTCTTCAAAATGCACGTTGATGTTCACATTTTGGGAAATGGCCAGAAAAGGAATGGCCAGAAATAACAAGAGGAGTTTTGCGTTTCTTTTCATAATTACAAAGCATTAGTGATTCAATCGGCGAAAATATGGAAAAAAACAATCCTTTGCAAAAAATGCTGGAAAATATTGTTTTGGCATTTGGTGAAAACGAAAAAAGGCACCCGCGGGTGCCTTTTCCTGTTGTTGATAAATGATTTGATTATTTGGCCTGACCGTAGATGTTAATGTCGGTGCCTTTGAAGCTTGAAATTTCACTCTTTGTGATGTGCAGGATGTGAGCGTCGCCAGTTTCGTAGTTGATGGTGCCGATCACATAATCCATGTTGCTGTTAGGAGTAAAAGCTGAAACTTTGTTGAAAACAGCAAGTGGAAGTGTTTCGAAAACTTCGGCAAAGAGAAGAGCCTTTTCGGTTATGGTCTCAGTTTCTGCCCAATCAGCTGATTCGAATTCGTAGAGTAAGTAGCCTTCCAGAGGTTTGATCTGAGCGAAAACATCCTTGAGGTTGCTGGTCCATTGCAAACCGTACTCAGCAAGACCTGTAGCATCTGCGCCGCCATGTCTGTTCCAGGTGAAATCCTTGACTTCCAATGGGGTGTCGATAACCACGCTTGTGATGGTCATTCTGCATTCATTGGTCATGTCTTTGTCGTTGTAAACAGTAGCGACGAAAGTGTAAACGCCTTCTGGCAAGGCAATCTGTGCATCAAAGTTGAATTGAGTCTGGTTGTCGATTACAATCGTCGTGTCCACTGCTTTTGCATCTTCACCGGTGAAGACCTGAAGGGTGCACTTGGTCAGTGGTTCCAGAGTGGTTTCGTTTGATTTGGCCTGAATGCCAAACATGAAAGGTTCTAATGCTTCAACAGTTGCGTCAGATGAAATGTAATTTTCGCCTGAGGTGAAGTTGATTGATGGAATACCAGCTTCTTTTTGGCAGCTTGCAAAGAAAGCAACGCTGACGAGGCAAACGAGTGCCAATGCTAATTTCTTCATTTTTTGAAATTTTTAAGTTAATAATTTGGTTGTTTAAATGTGTTTGTTTGATGTTCTCTTTTGTTACGTTCTGTCAGAACAGCGGCAAAGGTAGCAAATAATTTGCCAAACTTTTCAGTTTTTGAAAAAAAAACGCAAAAAAAGAAAAAAGCCTGCATTGGCAGGCCTTTTCACTTTTAATGCAACTAAATACAATTAATTAGTCTTCTACGATTGCTTCGTTAGGGCAAACGCCGGCGCAAGTACCGCAACCAACGCATGAATCAGCGTCAATTACATAGATGTCGCCTTCTGAAATAGCGCCTACTGGGCATTCGTCAATGCATGTGCCGCATGCTACGCAGCTGTCTGTGATTTTATAAGCCATAGTTTTAATGTTTTGAAATTAGTTTTCTTGTGAATTTTAATGCCGCAAAAATAGTACTATTGTTTCATAATTGTTTCCCCTCTTGCTAATTTATAACAAATCTAAATAACTTGAGGATTGTGGGAATACGAGGCTGCGGGGTCGCGAGACTACCTGGTTTTTGGGATCCATAGTCTCGAAATCTCGTTGTCTCACAGTCCCGTCGGCTTACTGCCAAAATAAATTCCATAAAACATTTCATTTGCACTATATAAATATGTAACTTTGCACCCTCAGAAAAGATTTTGCCGAAAGGCAACGTAAATAACTAGTTAAATCATTTAAAATTAGTATAATATGACAGGAAAAAGTAAAGTTGTAGCTCTTGACCACGTCGTTATTCGCTTTGCGGGCGACTCAGGAGACGGCATGCAACTTACCGGAAATCTGTTCTCAGATTCTACGGCATTTGCAGGAAACGACTTCGCCACCTTCCCGGATTACCCGGCTGAAATCCGTCCTCCACAAGGCACGGTTGCAGGCGTTTCTGGTTTCCAAGTACACTTCGGACACAAACCGGTCCATACCACAGGCGACCTTTGCGATGTGCTGGTGGCCATGAACCCGGCTTCCATCAAGGCTAACATGCGTTGGCTGAGACCAGGAACCATCATCATCGTCGACACTGACTCCATTACCGACAAGGCTCTTGAAAAGGCTGGCTATGCCGCCGACCCAACCGTTGATGGCACCCTCGCCGACTATCAAGTCGTCAAGGCTCCTATCTCGGAACTCACCAAGGAAGCCCTGAAGGATTTCGGCATGGACCAGAAATCGATGCTGAAGTCGAAGAACATGTTCGCCCTCGGTATCGTGATGTATCTGTTCAACCGCAACCTCGACACCGTTTACGCATACTTCGAAACCAAATTCAAAGGCAAGGATCAAGTCATCAAGGCTAACCGCACCGTTTTGGATGCTGGTTTCCATTATGCCGATACTTGGGAACTCTTCACCAATACTTATAAGGTGGAAGCTGCCGAACTCGAAAAGGGCAAATATCGTAACAT
>CALGBV010000238.1 GCA_937884015.1 uncultured Bacteroidales bacterium | reverse complement strand
CGAATGCGAAGAAGGTCAGCAGGCCTGTGACGATGCCTGTGTCGATACCAAGACCGATAAAAATAACTGCGGTGCCTGCGGCACCAACACGCCATCCATCAGATAGAAATCGTACTGCTGACCGCCGTGCGTGAAATGGTAATAGGCATAGCCCGGCGTGTGATAGACCGTTGATGCCGAGTAGTTTTCCATGCCCAATTCATGCACCATATCCGTACCCGAAATGAAAGGTTCTGTCATGGTTTCGGAATGGTCTTCCTCGTCGACGGCACGCAACACCGTGTTGTTCGTGTTGTTGTTGGCCGCCTCCCAGCGCGTACCCGTGAAACGGATGTAATAATAGCGCGTGTTCGAAAAACGGTAATAAATCCGCTCCCCATTCACCGTCCAAGTGGTGGAATTGTAGGAAGTGTTGATAGTCAGTCCCGAAGCATAATGCAGGTAATAAGTCGTTTCGCCATCGAGATAGGAAAACTTTCCATTGCCCGAGTCGGGGCCTGTCCACAGACAAGTGGCGGCATCGAAGGTCGTCACGTCTGCGATTTGGTTGTTCATATGGGCCAGGAAATGCGAATTTCCGCCCGTTTCATAATGGAATACATAGGTGGCGGCTTGCAGCGCACCATGGCCCAGAACGAAGAGCCACACCACTAATAGTGCCTTCAGAAAAGTAGTTTTTCTTGTCATTTCTGTAAATTTTGATTTGTAGGTTGTCCCCTTAAAAACAATTTTTCGCTTCATTTGTTCGTATTTTAGAAGGCGCAAAAATAGGAACCACGCCCCGAAGCCAAATTGTCGGAACGTCCAACAAAACCTTTGAAAACCAAATGATTGTCAAAACTTTGAACAGAAATGATTGTCCAAACGTAAAATTTACCTTTTAACAATAAGATTATGGCACTCGATTTCTTTATTTTGCTTCCCTGCTTCGTCAGTCTGTTCTCGGCGGTACTGCTGATGCTCTACAAAGAGCGCAGCAAGGAGCAACGCATTTTCACCAACCTCATCCTGATCGCCGCCATGTATTTCTTCATTGACGCAAACTATTTCATTGCTCAAACCGATTACCGCTACATGGCCATTCTCGACATGATTCTTCCATTTCTCGGCCTTTCACTTTTCCCCCTGATTTTCATCACGATAAATGCATACTTGCAGAAAAAGACGAAACCCGATTACGAATACTTGCTGTTCATTCCGGCCATCGTTTTCGGTACGGCAACCATCATCATCTACACCTTATTAGGTATCGACGATGCCGCCGCCTTTAACCGAGCCTTCGATTTGACCAACGGTTACCCTGAAGGTTTCGACGAACCGCTTCACCATTTGCAACACACATTCTGTCACACCGGCTACGATTTCATGCTGTTCACAGAAGGATTTATCCTGCTGATTTACAGCATTAACAAACTACGCAAGCATCTGCTTGTCCCTTCCTTTTTCGTCATTATCATCATTGCTGCAATACGCGTTGCGGTTGGCCGGCATTATCTCATCAATCACGAAACCATTTCGGCAATATTCGCCATTTTCTTCAGCATAGCCGTCTTCGTAATCGCCCGAATTGCCAAGCATTATCCGACATCAGAACCCAACGAATCACAAAACGGAGAAAGCACACAACCTCCACAAAACGAACCAATTGCTACAAACGAAACAGGAAGTGGGACTGGAAACGAAACCGAATCCGAACCAATTGGCAGCACAGAGAAAAGTCTGACTCAAAGTCTCATCCATTATCTGATTGAAGAAAAGGCCTACCTCAACCCAGACCTTAACATCAATATGATTGCCAGCGAATTGCATACCAACCGTTCTTACGTTTCGATGATTATCAACCAAAACTTAGGCAAAAGCCTGAAAACCATTGTGGCCGAATACCGCATTCAGTACGCGAAAACGCTTTTGGCAGAAAACCCGAATATGACTTTGGAGCAAATCGCCCTACAGTCCGGTTTCCGCAGCAATGCGCAGTTTGTGAAGAAATTCAAGGAATTGGAAGGATTGACGCCACGCCAATGGGCGGCGAAACCCAATTAAAAACCTTTATTCAAAAGCACGCACCAGACGCACGTTAAAGCCCTGGCAACGGTCGACGACATTGTCGGTAGCCATGGTTCCATAGCCGAAATACAAGGCGTAGGCTCCGTATTGCGTGCCACTGCCTATCAAGCATGTCGAACTCCAATAATTGCCTGAACCCATTATATGGAGCAGTTTCGTGCCTTCGCGCATTCCAGCAGCGGGCAAGAAAACCGCCCCCGCCAATTCCATTTTCTGCCATTGCTCAGCGGTATAACTGTTTTTCCAATGCGACAATCCCGAGATGAACGAAAATCCGCTAGGAAGCATCCAGTCATCAGGCAGGATGATCATGCCGTTCATGCCGGCCACTTGACCTTGACCATAAAGTTTTGAAGCTTTGGGTCTTTCTGTCAGCAGGTAATTCCACTCTTCTTTCGTCAGCGTGCGCCAACCGCTGTTTTCGGTGTTGCCGCCATTGCTGATGGCATTGTAGCCCCAATCGGCCTTGCCCGTCTGGTCGAACAGATTGTTTTCAACCTGTCCGTAGGCAATGTAATTTGATGCAGTTGAATTAGTTGACCACGGCTGATAGTTGATTGCGCCGTGATCGTATCCCGAAGTTCCCCATCCGAAAAACTCGATCCATGCCGAATTTCCTTCCGTATAATCAGGTGATGGATGCTCATTCAAGGTTGTGTCGCACACATTCCACTGATTTTCGGCAAAACGCCAAGTGACGGTTGATGGCTGATACTGCAAGTTGCCTTTCGAAAACCAGACCTTGCCACCGTTTTCATCGATGGAGAACAAAGCATTCACGCTGCCTTCGGGAACATCGCTTCCGTAGGACTGGGTGGTGAAACTCACTTCTTCGCCATACGAAATGCCCTTACTGCTCGTAGCGTATGCACGCGCATAGTAAGTGGCGTTGGCTGCCAAGCCTTTCATCTGGACCTTGAAATCGCCTACGCCCTGAACCGAGTCCGATTTAATGTAGACATCGCTGTTTTCAAATGAATCACTAGTAGTAGGGTTATGACTTAAACTCCAGCAAATGCCTCGCACAAGGATGGAAGAGCCGCCCTGATCCGTCACAGTGCCACGGCAAACGGCCGAATGGGTGCCAATCTCCGTGACTTCATTTGTCGAAACGACCGGACATCCAGGATTAGGTTTGGGTTCCTTATGGCAAGCGCTGAAAAATGCCATCGTCAGCATTGCCGTGATAATCAGCATAACTCTTTTCATCTTACTCTGTCTTTATATGATAAAACTTTCTCGGTTCCTTAAAATTTGAAAACGCAAATATACGAACATTTGACAATTATACTTTCACGCTGCACAAAAATTCCTACCTTTGCGGCAAATATCGCAATTATGATTGACCTTTTCATACAAATACGTGTCATCGACATCATCGACATCACTTTGGTCGCAGCTTTGCTTTACGGGCTGTATTCCTTGCTAAAAGGCACCACCGCCACCAGTATTTTCCTCGGCATCGTGTCCATCTGGCTGATATGGCAAGTGGTAAAAGCGCTTCAGATGGAACTGTTAAGCAGCATCTTAGGTGCTTTCGTCAGTGTAGGTTTCATCGCACTCATCATCATTTTCCAGCCCGAAATACGACGGTTTCTGTTCACCATCGGCACACAGGCAAGGAAAAACAAGCTTTCAAAGAAATTTCATCTGTTCCGCTTGCATAGTAACAGCATTATCCTCGATGCCGAAGCCCTCACGCAAGCATGCCTGAATATGTCGGACATCAAGCAAGGCGCCTTGATTATCGTCACCAAAAAGAACCAACTCGACGACATCGCCCTGACAGGCGTCAACATCAATGCCGAAATCAGCAGCCCGCTGATTGAGAACATTTTCTTCAAGAACAGTCCGCTCCACGATGGCGCCATGATTATCAGCAACAACCGCATCCGCTCGGCACGTTGCATCCTGCCCGTCACCAAAAAAACCGACATTCCGGGCCATTACGGATTGCGCCATCGTGCCGCCATCGGCATCACCGAGGAAAACGACTGCTTCGTGCTGG
>CALGBV010000237.1 GCA_937884015.1 uncultured Bacteroidales bacterium | reverse complement strand
TTCCTCAAGGGTGAAGTCGACAAGGTGGAATTGATTTTCAACCACTACAAGAACACCGGCGTTCAGATTCCGCAACGCGAAGCCGTGTTGCCGCTTTCTACCGACATTGAAACGGCCAGCGACAGCAAATCCTCATTGGATTACATCGTTGAACCTTCGAAAGAAGAGTTCGTCAACGAACTGGTACCTAAGGTTTTGCGCACCAACTTCTACTCCACCATGCTCGATGCCTTCACGGCTGAACACGGTGCCCGCACCACTGCCATGCACATTGCATCCGACAATGCCGAGACCTTGTCGCAAGAGTTGAAGATACTCTACAACAAGGCACGTCAGGAAGTCATCACCAACGAACTGATTGATATTGTCGGTGGCGCTGAGGCGTTGAATGGATAATACGAAATTAATTATTTGAGACGCGATGAATCGCGTCTCTACAGATAAAAACCGTCATTCAGGCTTGAATGGCGGTTTTTCTTTGGCTCCTTTCGAAACACAAAATCACCGTGCCACAAGGCCGACGTCGACCAGATAAGCGCAAGATGTTGACCGTTCGCTCGAATTATGGCGTTCTGATGATGTATGCCTACACTAAAAACGGGAAAAAGCCAACGGATTACTCCGCTGGCTTTAAAAAATGCGTTTTTCGAAGGCTCATTTCGACAGGCTCAATGAGCGGATTTTGCTCCCTGAGCCTGTCGAAGGGACATCTCGCAACCTACATTCGCCATTTCGACAGGCTCAACGAGCTAATAAGAAATTATTCTCCGAGCAAATGTTCGAAAAGGAAACCATTAATCTTGGTGAACAGGTGCATACGGCATTCGCCGTCGCCATATTCGTAGCCGCCATAGATGCCGTGGTTCTTGTCTGGATAAATCATCAGGTCGAACTGCTTGCCATTTGAAATCATAGCCTGAATGAGTTCCATGGCATTCTGGTAATGCACATTGTCGTCGCCGCTGCCATGGCAAAGGAGGTAGTTACCCTTTATCATGGCTGTATTGTTGACCGGCGAATTCTGGTCGTAGCCGTCAGGGTTTTCCTGCGGGGTACGCATGAAGCGCTCGGTGTAGACATTGTCATAATAACGCCAGTTGGTGACAGGAGCCACCGAGACAGCCGTGCTGATGACCTCCGAACCCTTGGTGATGCCGTTGGCAGCCATGAAGCCGCCGTAGCTCCAGCCGTAAATGCCAATACGCTCTGCATCGACATAAGGCTTCTTAGCCATATATTTGGCGAGGGTAATCATGTCTTCGGTTTCGTATTTGCCGAGTTGCAGATAAGTCATCTTCTTGAACATTTCGCCTTGTGCGCCGCTACCTCTATTATTGATAGACACGCTGATGATGCCGTGCTGTGCCAAAAGCTGCAGCCACCAGAAATCGCTGTCGGCCCATGAATTATTCACCGTCTGATAGCCAGGACCACCGTAAACGTAAATCAAGACAGGATATTTCTTGTTCGGATCGAAATCAGGAGGGAGAATCTGCCAAGCATCAATTTCAGCTTGCGTTCCGTCAGGCATCATAAATGCAGGATCGCTGATGGTGAAGAATGATTTTTCGCCCAAATTGAAGTCCTTCATCTTCTCGACAAACTCATGATTGTCTTCCAACACGCGCACAACTTTGCCTTTTTTATCATAAAGGACATATTGGTTCGGGTGGCTTGCGGTTGAGTTTATATTAATAAGGTATGAGAAGTCGTTGCTGAAACGTGCGTTATTGGTGCCTTCCAGACCTATCACTTCGCGGATGTTGCCTTTCAAGTCGACGGCATAAATCTGACGCTCGATATGCGATTTCTTGGCAGCCTGGAAAAAGACTTCCTTACCATCGAAACCATAAACCTGTGTCACATCCCAGTTGCCGGTGGTCAGCTGTTTGACGAGGGTGCCGTCCATGAGATACATGTAGATATGGTTGTAGCCGCTCTTTTCGGAAGTCATCAAGAAAGTGTTGCCATCGTCGACGAAAGTCCAGTCATCAGTGATGTCGATGTAGTAATCGTTGGTTTCATCGTAGAAAACGCGGCTTTCGCCAGTCGTTGCGTTGGCGGC
>CALGBV010000236.1 GCA_937884015.1 uncultured Bacteroidales bacterium | reverse complement strand
AAGATAGGATTGGCTGTATTGAGAGACTTGAGGCCGTCGACAAGGACATTCTCCGTTACGCCTCCGTCAACGGACTCTATTGCGATGGCCGAGCGGAAAGTGTCGTCGGTGATGACATATTGGCGCGCGTCCAGCCATCGTGTCGGGATGCCGCTTTCGTTGAGGTAGGCCGCTATGATGGTGGTGGAGATGAGTTCGCCATAGCACACGGTCTGGTCGTACTGGTAGTCGTAGGCCTTGTGCGTGTCCTGCAGCTTTTCGTAAAGCTCAATCAGCAGCATCGTGACTTTCTCGATGACGGCATCAATTTTGTCGGGTTCGAACAAGTCGGTGATGATTTTTTCGTGGAATTCCATAATTGGACACATCGCTCCCCACCCCAATTGTCCGTCGTGGGCGCGGAAGTCGGCCAGCACTTTCTCAATCGCATTGGTCATCTTGCCCATGGCGGAAACGACCAAAAGAATGTCTTCATTCTTGTGATTTTCAACGATTTGCTTTAAGTTGCGCACAGCATCGGCTTCTTTCACCGAGGCACCTCCGAATTTGTATATCTTGCGTATCATAGTCTCATTTTAGTGTTGCAAAATTATCAAATCTTTGCGTGCCAAATTGAGAAAAATTATTATCGAATTTATCAATATGTCAATCTTTAATATCAGTTTCAAAAATAGTAAACAAAATGTTTGAGCGACTTGTTTATGTTGTACTTTCGCAAATCGAAATAGTAACAAACAAATTATCGTTTTTATCAATAAAAAAGAAGAGCTATGAGTACCGCCGAATTCAATCTCAGCCTGGTTTCTTTGCAAGGGTTCCTAGAGGGCCATGCCAGGCAGCTCGTCGGCAATGCAGATGCAGCCAAGGACCTGACACAAGAAACCTTTTTGAAAGCACTGATTTACAAGGATAAATTCAGTGAGAACACCAACCTGAAAGCGTGGCTTTATACCATTATGAAGCACATTTTCATCAACAACTATCGCCGCGACTCGAAGGCCAATACCTTCATCGACCAGACAGAAGACCTCTATTACCTCAACACCTGTTCCGATCGTTACGAGGATAATCCTGAGGCCATAGTGCATACAGCGGAACTCGAAAACGCCATCCAACGTGTGGATTGCAACTTCCGCGAAGCGTTTGACTTGTACAACCAAGGCTTTCAGTATAAGGAAATTGCGGAAAAATTAGGCATCACGATTGGCACCGTAAAAAGCCGCATCTTCTACGTCCGCAAGAAACTGATGGCGGGCTTGACCGAATACCAACCGAACTAAAAACCAAAAACCAACATATCGCTTTTTTTGCCGGGGGCTTCTGCACGTGCGAGGCCCTCGGCTTTTTTGTGCCTTTATACAATAAAATTATTAAATAGGAGTTTAATCTCTGAAAGATAAGCGTATTTTTGCACGCTCAAAAATTGAATGATAAACAACAAAAAATAATACCGAAAATGATTGAAACAGACATCCGTGAACTGAACGAGAAAATCCAAAGGGAGAGCCAGTTCGTTGATTTGATCAACTTGGAAATGAACAAGGTCATCGTGGGACAGAAACAGATGACCGAACGTTTGCTCATCGGCCTTTTGGCTAATGGACATATTTTGCTTGAAGGCGTGCCAGGCTTGGCTAAGACCTTGGCTATTAAATCAATGGCAAGCGCCATCGATGCCGACTTCGCCCGCATACAGTTTACTCCTGACTTGCTGCCGGCCGACTTGATCGGTACCTTGATTTACAGCCAGAAGAAGGAAGAGTTTGTGGTGCGTCGTGGCCCTATCTTCGCCAACTTCGTCCTTGCCGATGAAATCAACCGTTCGCCCGCCAAGGTGCAGAGCGCTTTGCTCGAAGCCATGCAGGAACACCAGGTGACCATTGGCGACGAGACCTTCAAACTGCCGGATCCATTCCTCGTCATGGCAACACAGAACCCGATTGAACAGGAAGGCACTTATCCGCTGCCTGAAGCTCAAGTCGACCGTTTCATGCTGAAAGTCGTCATCAATTATCCTAAGAAAGAAGAAGAAAAGCAGATCCTCCGTCAGAACATCAGTGGTGCCGCTGCAAAAATCAATGCCGTCATCAAGCCGGAAGACATCATCCGTGCCCGTGAGGTCTGCCGCGAAATCTATCTCGACGAAAAGATTGAAAACTATATCACCGACATCGTCTTCGCTTCACGTTTCCCGTCGGATTACAAACTGAAGAAGTTTGCCAACATGATCAGTTATGGCGGTTCGCCTCGTGCTACCATCAATCTCGCTTTGGCCGCCAAGGCTTACG
>CALGBV010000235.1 GCA_937884015.1 uncultured Bacteroidales bacterium | reverse complement strand
CCTGTTCACAATGGAACGGATTCTATGGATATGCCGGCTAATGGTTATCACATATTCCTCAGTGAAGGTCAAGAGCCTCCCGTGAAGGTCGATTTCTTCTATACCAATCCTTTCATTTTCCCTTACATTGAGGAAGACGGTTTGCGAATTTCCGACCAAAGGGAAATTGCGGCCATGAAACTGGGAGTGATTGGAAACCAGATATATCGGCAGA
The DNA here is from genome assembly GCA_937884015.1 of uncultured Bacteroidales bacterium. Classification (GTDB taxonomy): domain Bacteria; phylum Bacteroidota; class Bacteroidia; order Bacteroidales; family F082; genus Limimorpha. The sequence continues at coordinate 2,074 of CALGBV010000235.1, read as the reverse complement.
AGGATTATTGGGATATTCACGACTTGTTAGAGGATTATTCGTTGTCGGAGATGATTCAATGGGCTTTGCAAAGAGATCCATATTCCTTTACAAAAGATGATGTCATCAAAGGTCTTCAACATGTGAACCAAGTGGAAGAGTCTCCGATGGGAATTGTTAGCCTCAAGCCTTTGTCCTATTGGGAATTGAAAGTGTTGGACTTGATGGAGGAAGTGAAAGCCATAACCGAAATTGACAATTAGGATGGCTTACTTTCCCGAATAAAAAACATAGAGAACACGGAACATTTGCCATCTATTTTAGTATTTTTGCGCGAAAAGAAGAAAAAATGAAAAAAGAGGATTGTTTTTATCTAGGCCGCATTGCCAAGACGCACGGCATCAAAGGCGAAGTGACGATTAAGATTGATGCAGACGATCCGTCGGCTTATCTCGACATGAAGTATTTCTACCTTGAATATAATAAGGTGTTGACGCCGTTTTTCGTTGAGAAACTGATTATGAGCGGCGATAAGTTTTTTGCTACCATTCAGGATGTCAAGACTTTGGAGGCGGCACAGGCTTATGTCGGGAAGTCGGTTTATCTGCCTTTGGAGATGTTGCCGAAACTTTCTGGAAAACAATTCTATTTCCACGAGGTGATTGGTTTTGCCTTGGTTGATGCCGAAAAAGGTGATTTGGGCCCTATCAAGGAAATCCTGGAATATCCTACGCAAGCCATCATTCAGGTCATCAAGGACGGCAAGGAAATCCTGATTCCGGTTCTCGACGAGGTGATTCAGAAAGTCGACCGCAAGGAGAAGAAACTCTATGTGAAAGCCCCGGAAGGACTGATTGACATGTATTTAGGATGATTGACGCACGCCCGTTTCATTTTAAGCATTTCAGCCTTTTTCATCACCGCTCGACGATGAAAGTCGGCACTGATGCCGTGCTTTTGGGCCGTTGGGCGGAGGTGAGTCCGACTGATGCCGTGCTGGATATTGGCACAGGTTGTGGCATTATGCCTTTGATGCTGGCGCAAAAAGGTGCGGGAAAAATCGATGCCGTTGAGTTGGATGCTGCTTCGGCAAATGAGACCGAAATCAATTTTTCGGCTTCGCAATGGCGCGACAAACTGCGTGTGTATCAGTCGGATGTGCGAGATTTTGCAACAAATGAAAAATATGGTTTAATCATTTCAAATCCGCCTTTTTTCATCAATTCCTACAAGAGCGATACTGAGCGGAAAAATTTGGCGCGTCACACCGATGATTCCTTGTCGTTTGCCGAATTGTGCGCTTCGGCTTCAAGGCTGTTGAAAGATGATGGCCGTTTTGCCGTCGTGTTGCCTTTGACGGAATCGGTTGAATTTCTGAAAGATGCTGCAAAATGCGGCTTTTATCAAAGCAAAAGAATGGAAATCGTTCCTGTGGAAGGGAAAGAGCCGAACCGCGTCAATTTGGAATTGAAAAAAATGCCGTCAGAAACGATTCTGACGACATCTTTTGTGATTCGTGGCGCCGATGGAAAATTCACGGCGCAATATGATGAATTTCTAAAGGACTTCTATTTGGGCTAATACCTGTTTCCCGCTTTCTGCTCCGCCTTGTTCGATTTGCTTCGTTGTTCGTGGAATATGTAGACAATTCTTAGGGTGAGGTCGTTGTTGTATTGCAGACGGTAAGGGTGTTCGGGGTGAATACTAATGATTCCGCTTTGGTCCGTGTAGAAAATACGGCGGCGAATAGGGACTAACGAATATTGGTAGCGCAACTCAGCATGCAGGCCTTCGTATATGCGAATCCTTAAATCGGCGCAAAAACTCCAGTCGTTTCCTTTGTAGGAATGTGAGTTTTCAACCATGTTTACTATGTCTCCGTTTGGATAAACGGAATAAACGGCATCCATGAGTTCAACTGGGGTTCTGATTTTGCTTAAAGGACACTTTCATAAATGGAAAAAAAGGATCATCTGGCAGGACGATATGTCCTGTTCATAATAGGATTATTCATAGCTGCGCTGGGCGTGGCACTTTCAACTAAAGCGGGGCTGGGAACGTCACCGGTTGCATCGGTGCCGTTTTCGATTTCATT
>CALGBV010000234.1 GCA_937884015.1 uncultured Bacteroidales bacterium | reverse complement strand
CCCGAATTAAAACTGTTTTCAAGGCTCAACGAAGATGCATTGCCACGTTTGGGAACATAAACCCGCACCACCGAATAAGGGTCGTAGGCATTGATGCCCAAATACCAAGCCACGCCAGCACCAGGCACCGCAAAATCATAATCTCCATCAGAAAGCAACATGGTATCCTGATTGAAAACAACTTCTTTTATTCGTTCAATCTTCTCATAATCAGCACCAACGCCCTTCACTTGACCGATGTGCTGCTTGTCGTTGGCACGGAAAAGCGCATCTTCAGTAAGGGTTGGCACGATATAATTGACACCTTGAACGGATAACAGTCTTTCGCTCGGAAAACTTTGCAAATCAATCGTTTTTCCAACGGAAGACGAAATCTGGATGTCAGGAGTCAGGCGGTTATTCAATGAAGAAATGACATCTTCCAGACCATTGAAAACCGAAAGCACGACAATCAAGGCAAAAGACGCCACACTAATACCAACAATGGAAATCCAAGTGATGATATTAATAAGGTTGTGACTTTTTTTCGCCAGCAAATAACGGGTCGCTATGAAAAGCGGCGTCTTCATTTCTTCGGATGAAGCAGATTGTCAATGTTTTCGATATAATCCAAAGAATCATCGAGATAGAAACGCAGTTCGGGGACCACGCGCATCTGATGGCGGATACGGTTGCCCAGCAAGCCTCGAATGGCTTTTGCATTCTGCCCGACTTCATCAACAACCTTTTGCTTGTCGTCAACGCCGAAAATGCTCAGATAAACCTTGGCATACGACAAATCGGAAGTCACATTGACATTCGTCACCGTCATCATCAAAGAAGGAACGGCCGGACGCAATTCCTTTTGGAAAATCTCACTCAATTCCTTCAATATCAGTTTGTTTACTTTTTCTAATCTTTTTCCGTCCATGGAGGTATGATTTAAAGATTTAATGATTTAAAATTCAAAGATTTAAACTATTGGTTATCGGTTTTCAGTTATCAGTTTTCGGTTTACCGATTACTGAAAACTGTAAACCGATAACTGAGAACCATATACGATGCAAAAGTAACAAAATCCATTCATTCGCGGTTCTTGGAATCCATGATAATCGTAACCGGACCATCGTTAATCAGTTCGACATCCATCATGGCGCCAAACTCGCCACACTGCACTTCGCGACCTGAAATTTCAGCCAACTTGCTCAAAAACAATTCATAAAGCGGAATTGCCTTTTCGGGGCGAGCCGCACGGATGAAACTCGGGCGGTTGCCTTTTTTCGTCATGGCATGGAGTGTAAACTGACTCACAACCAAAAACGAACCTTCAATCTGATTGATGTCCAGATTCATGGCATCATTTTCATCGCCAAAAATGCGCATCTTCGACAACTTGGTGCAAAGCCACTCCACATCTTCCTCATTGTCAGCATCTTCAATGCCGAGCAAAACCATCATTCCCTTCCCTATTTCGGATTTCAGTTTTCCTCCAATCGTGACCGATGCTCTTGAAACCCTTTGCGCTACAATTCTCATTTTCAGTATTTTTTATAATATGTTCAAAATTGATTAAAATGCGCTTCGCGCGTCCAATTCTTGAACTTTTTGAGCCATTTTTTCAATCTTTCTTTACCCAGTGCCTCAACAATTATGTAATATTCTGAAAATCATTTCCCTATACAAATCCTTCTCGTTGACATCGCCATTGTTGTAGCCGACCGCCTTCAAGTCAAATTCACGCAAAATGGCAATGCAGCGCACGCAATCGGCAATGGAATAATTACTCATGGCGGTCATGTAATCATTGAGAAAAAATGGATTCACGCCCAAAGCCATTGCCAAGCCGTTTCTCGACCTGTCGGTGGTATAATGGCCCTTGAGCAATTTCGTGAAATAACCATACAAAGTGATGGCCGTCACCAACAGCGGATTTTCCTTGGCATTATCGCCGAAATAATTCACTATCTGATTGGCTTTCAATACATCACGAGAACCAATGGCATTCTGCAGCTCAAACACATTGAAATCTTTGGAGATGCCGATATTCCGCTCAATGTCAATGTCCTCGATGCGTTTCCCTTTCGGAACAGCAATGGTCAGCTTGGTCAGTTCGTTGTTGATTTTATGCAAATCCGTGCCCAAAAAATCGGCCAGCATCTGTTCCGCTTTCGGTGAAATAGTGTAACCCGATTCTTTCAGACGTTCACGGATCCAAGATGGTATGTTATTGTCATACAACTTTTTGGACTCAAACAAGATGCCACGCTTATCAATCTGTTTTGCAAACGACTTGCGCTTGTCCAGCTTCTTGTACTTATATGCAAACACTAAAATCGTCGTTTCAGGAATGGCATCCAGGTATTTCTCAAAATCTTCGACATTTTTCAGGTCCTGCGCTTCCTTGACGATGACAACCATTTTGTCACCCATCATCGGGAAACTGCGAGCGTGACTTGCAACTGCTTCCACATCCACATCGCGGCCATACACAACAATTTGGTTGAAAGCCTTATCAGCTTCATCAAGTGCCTCATCTTCAATGATATCGGAAATCAAATCAATAAAATAAGGTTCCTCACCCATCAAAAAATAAACAGGTGCAAACTTCTTCTTGCGAATGTCGGAAATAATCTCCTGATACGTCATTTTTTCAGAAATATTGAAATTCAACTATCAGTATTTCAAGTGCTTGACCGTCATTCCATTGTTGATTAGCTGACGTAACGAATCAATGCCGATACGCAAATGTTCACCAACGAAATTCTTGCTGACGCGCTTGTCGCTCTCTTCCGTCTTGACACCTTCGGGCGTCATAGGCTGGTCAGAAACGAGCAATAAAGCACCTGTCGGGATTTCATTATAAAAACCGACGGAGAAGATAGTCGCCGTCTCCATATCGACCGCCATGCAGCGGATTTTGCGCAGATAATCCTTGAAATTATCATCGTGTTCCCAAACGCGGCGGTTGGTCGTGTATACCGTTCCCGTCCAATAATCGCGGCCATAATCCCTTATGGTTGTGGAGATTGCCTTTTCAAGACTGAAAGCAGGCAAAGCCGGGACCTCTGGCGGGAAATAGTCGTTTGAAGTACCTTCACCACGAATGGCAGCAATAGGAAGAATGAGATCGCCAACACGGTTTTTGCGTTTCACGCCGCCGCATTTTCCAAGGAAAAGAACAGCTTTCGGCTGAATCGCGCTCAACAAATCCATGATTGTGGCAGCGTTGGCACTGCCCATGCTGAAATTGACAATCGTGATTTCGCCATCGGTAGCGCACGGCATCGACTTGTCGCGGCCGACCACCTCAACGCCCTGCCAATCGGCAAACATATCCACATAATTCTGAAAATTAGTCAGAAGAATGTATTTTCCAAATTTCTCCAACGGCAAACCCGTATAGCGCGGGAGCCAGTTTTCAACGATTTCCTGTTTCGTTTTCATTATCAAAACTTTTCTGCAAAAATAGCAACTTTTTAGCAAATATTATCCAGCAAATACCGCAAGAGGTTGTATCTTTGCCAAAATTTTAGGGAAAATGGGTATTTTATTCAATGATTTGGTCTTTGGTCCGCTGAAAAGCAGACGGTTAGGCATTTCACTCGGTGTCAATCTGATGCCTAAGGCAGGCAAAATCTGCTCCTTCAACTGCATCTATTGCGAATGTGGTTGGAATGATGACGAAAAAGCCACACGCCTTATCAAGCCCAACAAGGAAGCCATCGAAGAAGCCTTGGAGCGCAAACTTAAAGAGCTGAAAGGCACAACGATAGAACCAGAAAGCATAACATTTTCAGGTAACGGCGAACCGACTTTGCATCCGCAGTTTGCCGAAATCGTCGACATGGTCATCAGGCTGAGGGATTTATACTGTCCAAAAGCCGTCATCAGCGTGCTGACCAACGGCACAATGATTGGCAATGATAAGGTTTTCAACGCCTTAAACAAGATTGAGAACAACATTGTGAAACTCGATGGCGGCACTAAGGAATGTATTGAAGCCATCAATCTGCCGAACTTTAAATTTGACCTGGAGAAATACATTGAGCAGTTGAAACGTTTCAACGGCAATCTGACCATTCAGACGCTTTTCCTTCGTGGCGAACACAACGGAAAAGTGATTGACAATACAACGGAAAACGAAGTGAATCAATGGATTGAACATCTGAAAGCAATCCGTCCGAAACGTGTCATGATGTATGTCATCGAACGTGCAACGCCAGAAGAAAACCTTGAAAAAATCAGCAAAGCGGAAATGGAAACCATTGCTGAAAAAGTGAAATCATTAGGCATCGAAACCGAAATCTACGCATAATGGAGAATTATCCAGTGAAAATACTGATGGCTTTTGCCTGCACTTTCGATGCGGGCGGAGAAGAATTTTTCGAGTGGCTCATGCGCAACGGTTATCCCGAATTGGGCGCTCTAAGCCATGCCATTCAAGGCGATTCGGGTGCCAAAGACTGGTTGCTCAACAACGGCTATCCGCAGTTTGCAGCCTTGGACAGCGCCATCGACGAAGAAAAACCAGCCCAGGAATGGCTGCAAAAAAACCACTTCGAACTACTTCTTTTGTTGTCGCGCGCCATTAATAATTATGAAGATGCACTTGATTGGTTTCAAAAAAAGGAACTTGGCATTTTCATTATCATTGCCGATAAAATACGTAAGTATTTAGACGACAAATATTTAGATTACCATAAAATTCATTTTTAAAACAAAGCGCATTTTTTTGACCAACATAAACGAAAAATCAATAAATTTGCAGCCACTTATTGTATAAAGCAAATATCAAATAATTGTAATATGAAAAAAGGAACAAACGTACTCATCAACATCGTTCTTTTCGCTGTTGTAGTCTTTTTAGCCATTAAGGTCGTCCAGAGCATTCAGGCTCCTATCAAATTCGGTAAGGCACAGAAAGCCCGTGAAGAGCAAGTCATTCAACGTTTGAAAGACATCCGCGACATTGAAATCCAGTACAAGCAGGCAAACAACTGCTACACAGGAAGTTTCGATACCCTGATCAGTTTCTGCCAAACGGCTGAAATCCCGATTGTGAACATCATTCCTGACCCGGAAGACACCACTTTCACCAAGACCATCAACGACACTTTGGGTTTCGTGAAAGTCATCGACTCACTCTTTGGAAAACGCGACGGCTTCAATATTGCCGAACTCCGCACTGTTCCATTCAGCGATCCTACCCAAGAATTTGAACTTGAAGCTACAACCATCCAGCGCAGCGGTATCAACGTTCCCGTGTTCCAAGCCCAGACTCCTTACGAAGTCTATCTGAAAGGTCTTGACGAACAGAGAGTCCGCAACGCAAAGGCCGAAAAGGAAGCCATCAACAGATATGCCGGCATGAAGGTCGGTTCATTGGAAGAAGCCTCAACGGAAGGCAACTGGGACCAACTCTAATGATGGTTTGAATGACGACGTCATTACATCCTTATATCAGCAAGTTTGATGAGGGTTTTGATGTCGGCAAGACACAAGAATACAGAATAGCCATCCAATTCACATTGGGTGGCTTTTCGTATCTCATTATGGATGCCGGCACAAACGTCATCATAGCCATGGAATCCTATCTGTCGGATGACTTGACGGACGAAAAAGACATTTTCAGCACATTTGAAAAAGCACTCGCCCTCAACAAGTTAAACGGCAAAAAGTTCCAATCCACAACTTGTATTATCGGAAACCGAAACTACGCCTTGATTCCAAACGAACTGTTTGACGAAAGCGAATCATCCAAGTATTTGGAATTTCTTCATACGCTCCCACAAAATGCCTTCATCTTGAACGACAATCTGTCTGAAAATGAATGTCATGGCATTTATTCGGTCCCGAATTATCTGATTGAAAAAATCAAAGGAGCCTGGCCCGATGCCAAAATCGTCCATGAAAGCAGCGTTTTTCTCAGACAGGTTTCCAACTTAGCCAAATTCAATGCCATAACACACATCTATTTATACGTCAAGAACCGCAGTTTCGATATGGCCGTTTTCAAAAACGGGAATCTTTCATTCTTTAACAACTTCAAATTTAACACTAAAGACGATTTCCTTTATTTCCTGATGTTTGCCATTGAGCAACAGAAAATGTCTGCCGAAGAAACTACAGTCAGCGTTTCAGGCATGATTTTAGGCAACTCGGAAATCATGAAACTATGCGAAAGATACATCAAAGACATACGTTTCATCGAAAACAGCAATTCAATTCAAGTCAGCGAGGCATTGAAAGAGATACCGAGCCAATACTATTACATTCCATACCAAGTTTTGCAATGCGAATCATAAGAGGAAAATACCAGAGAAGACAAATTGTTGCGCCGACCAACCTGCCGGTGCGTCCGACGACCGACATGGCCAAGGAAAGCCTGTTCAATATTTTAGAGAACTATTATGATTTTGAGGAGATTGAGGCCTTAGACATGTTTGCCGGCACAGGCAACATTTCCTACGAACTCGTTTCGCGAGGCTGCCCGAAGGTAGTCTCCGTCGACATCGACCCCGGTTGCGTGAAGTTCATTCGTGAAACCGCCAGCAAACTTGACATGAAAGAACTGCTCGCTGTGCGCTCCGACGTGTATCGTTTTGTTGCCAGCAACAAGGCGCAGTACGACTTGATTTTCGCCGACCCGCCTTACGATAACGTTGATTACGAGCAACTTGTGCAAGCGATTTTTGAAAACAACCTGTTGAGAGAAAACGGCATGTTCGTGCTGGAACACAGCAAACGCATCAATTTCGAGGAACATCCACACTTCATGGAACAAAGGCACTATGGAAAGGTCAACTTCACTTTCTTTGCACAAACAATAGAAGAAACCGGAAAGACAAACATAGAAGAGATAATCGATATACCTATTGGGGAAAATAGG
>CALGBV010000233.1 GCA_937884015.1 uncultured Bacteroidales bacterium | reverse complement strand
TGATTCTATGATTATGGCGAATCGTTTAAGCATGACTTCCTCCTTTGCAATTCAACGGACTTAAAACATAGGTTGAAATCATAGATGGAATAAAGCTATCTATCAACCCTGCGACAAATGCCACGATCCTAACCCCTGCATCTGTCGTACACAATTCGCGACCCAATTCCGGCGCTAACGAACAATTAAAGAAATGAATGGCAACATTGCCAAGTATAATTCCAACCAAAAGTCGAACAAACGCCTCCACCCAATGAAGAGGTCTACCAGCGCTGGCATCAGTTCGCCTCCCACCCGAATGTCCAACGATAGAAACATAAGCGCCAAACAGGCCAAAGAGTGAAGGTGTGCGAATATTAAAATCAAACCACAGACATTCTATCAGCCAAAAGACCAACATCAACACTGTTGAATTTACCAACATCCACTTTCGAGAGCGCTCTTCCGTTCGTTGTCTCAGATAAGTTTGGGCTTGATCCATTAGGGCTTCGGCTTCGTCATAGCTCTCCTCAAAAGCCGAAACAATAGCCGCCCCAAGAATTTTCTTAAATGCCATCCACTCCTGTTCTTGCAAATGTTTACATGGTGCCGCTTCAACGCTTAGCGCCCGCGCTATCGATGTCGAAGCCTTTTCTGTCAGCTGCTTCACCGAATGATCGTCATCACAAATCCAATCCAAATCGCCAGCAATATCTATAAAAACCAAGTAGTTAAAGTCCTCGATTTTCCCTTGGACTTTCGTGATGTCCGTCCAACGTTCTCTAATTAACTCCTTAATGGCCACATTATTCTCCGGCCAATGCGACTGAACTTCCTGCGCAACTTTTGCATTGTATTCGTCAAGGCCTCTGCAAGGGCTTCCTGTGAGTACAGGGGAAGGGGCGCGCCTTTTTCTGTATCGGAATCCTCCGACGACAATCCGCGCTAAAGGAGGATGAAATGAAAAAGAAGTTGAATTTGATCTCGTTGTTTGCTGGTGCGGGCGGTATGGATTTGGGCTTTGAAAAAGCTGGGTTCAATGTGGCCGTGGCAAATGAATTCGATCCCGAGATTTGCCCGACATATCGTAAAAATCATGCGCACACAATCCTGATCGAGGGAGATGTGCGGAAGGTGGTTGAAGGCGATCTGCCCAATGATGTTGTTGGTTTGATTGGTGGTCCTCCGTGTCAAAGTTGGAGTGAGGCGGGATCGCTTGGCGGGATAAACGATCCACGTGGGCAACTTTTCTTTGATTACATTCGAATACTCAAAAGCAAACAGCCGCTTTTCTTTGTGGCGGAGAATGTCTCAGGCATGTTGGCAGAGCGAAATGCGGAGGCGGTGAAGAATATTCTCAAACTATTTGAGGATGCGGGATATGATATACAGTATAAGTTGCTTAATTCAAACGATTATCATGTTCCTCAGATTCGAGAGCGAGTATTTTATGTTGGATTTCGGAAAGACCTCGGCATACATGATTTTGAGTATCCTGCACCTTTGAAGGAGCCGCCGTTGACGATGTGAAGTCGCTGACGGAGAAATATCCTTATTTTGCCATCGGACAGGCATTGTTGGCCATTGCATACCAAAACGAAAGTAGCAATGATTATGAGCAGCAACTGAGATTAGCGGCCAGCATCGTCCCGAACCGCGACAAGTTGAGGCTATTTTCGCTCATCGCAAAACGCCGTTTGGAAACGCCGGTTGAAGTGCCGCAATTGCCTGATGAATACAAGCCTAAGGAGAGATTTTTCACTGCGGTTGAAACCATCAATCCTGCCGAAGAAGCCAACGATAGTTCCATAATTCGCGAAAAGGTGTTCATTATTCCCGAAATCGACCTCAGCGGCACACAGGAGGAACTTTCTGCCGAAATGGCTTTGCTGGAAGAAAAACGCAAGTCGCTCGACGAACTGAAAGCCATCATCGCAGCACGCCTCAAGGCCATGGAAGAGGAAAAGAAACAGAAAGAAGAGGGAAAGGCGGCACCGAAGAAACTCTCCAGAAAAGAACTCATCGACAAGTTCATTGTCGAAAATCCGAGCATTTCACGCCCGAAAGCCGAATTCTACAACCCAATCTCCGTGGCACAGAACAGTATCACCGATCAGGAGAACATTGTGAGCGAGACTTTGGCCCAGATTTATGCCAAACAAGGCTATACGGAAAAAGCAATTTCAATCTATGAAAAATTATGCTTGAAATATCCAGAAAAAAGTGTTTACTTTGCAGCCCAAATTGAAGAACTAAGGAAGTTAAACAATTAATTCATAAACGATGTATACATTAATAGTAGTTTTAATCCTGATTGTCAGTGTTTTATTAGGATTAATCGTTCTGGTTCAGAACTCAAAAGGTGGCGGTTTGGTCTCTAATTTCGGTGGCGCAAACCAAGTGATGGGTGTTCGTCAGACAACCGATTTCCTTGAAAAGGCTACATGGACAATGGCTGCCATTCTGGTGGTGCTCTGCTTGATTTCAAGCATTACCATCCCAAAGAATGTGAAATCAGGTGATGCTTTCCAAAGCGAAATCGCAAAACCAATGGAAGCTCCTGTCGCTCCTGCTACCAATGCTGCCGAAGCCCTTCCAATGGAAGAAGCTGTTGAAGCTCCAGCAGAAACACCAGCCGAAGCTCAATAATTTAGCAAATCCAAAACAACTGTAAATGCCGGAATTCACGTTTCGGCATTTTTTATATTTGTGCAGCATGAATGGTCAAGCAAAAGTTCCTTCGGGTTTTCACGGCATCGTGAAATGGCAAAGTCCGTCAAACATTGCCTTGGTGAAATATTGGGGCAAAAAAGGCGTGCAGCTGCCTCAAAATCCGTCTATCAGTTTCACGCTTTCGCAATGCCGGACGGAAACTTCAGTTACATTCGAGGCAGCCGAAAACTTTTCGTTACGGTTTTATTTTGAAGGCAATGAAAACCAGGCTTTTGCTGCCAAGATTGAGAAATTTCTCCTCGATCATGTCGCTGATTTTCCATGGCTTAACCGAATGTGCCTGAATATGGAAAGCAGCAACACTTTTCCACATTCATCGGGCATTGCATCGTCAGCTTCTTCGATGAGCGCCTTGGTTTTGTGTCTGTTGGACATCGACAGGATGCTGAAAGGCGAAGCGGAAATCGATTTGCAGAAAGCGTCATGCCTCGCCCGAATTGCGTCGGGCAGCGCCTCACGTTCCGTGTTCCCGATGATGGCCTTGTGGGGAAAAACCAATGCTTTGGCAACAAGTTCCGATGAATATGCCGTATCGCTTGAAAATCAGATAAATCCGATATTCAGAACGTATTGCGACAGTATTCTCATTGTCAGCGATGCTGCAAAATCGGTGTCGAGCCGCGCCGGACATTCATTGATGGAAAGTAATCCGTATGCGGCAGCACGTTATGCCCAGGCCAACCGCAACATTGAAAATCTGCTTGCCGCTTTGCGCGATGGCGATTTGGAGACTTTCATCGAAATCACCGAATCGGAAGCCATGCAGTTGCACGCCTTGATGATGTGCTCGACTCCATCGTTTATTTTGATGAAGCCGAACACCTTGAACATCATTGGTGAAATCCGCCATTTCCGCGAAACGACGCAAATTCCGCTGTGTTTCACTTTGGATGCCGGCCCTAATGTGCATCTGCTTTATCCGAAGCAATATGCCGATGCCGTCGAAACCTTCATCGATGAAAATCTTGTTCGGTATTGCACTGATTCAAAATGGATTAAGGATTACGTTGGCAACGGACCACAAAAACTAATGGTGATGGATGCCAGGTGAATGGTGTCGAGTGAAACCCATAACCCATAACCCATAAAACAATGAGAACGCTCTACTATAGCAAAGTCATTCTTTTCGGCGAATATTCCATGATATTCGATGCCACGGCTCTGATGGTTCCCTTGCAGCAGTTTTCAGCCCGCTGGAAATTGGGCAAGCTCACCATGCCGAGGGCAAAAAAATCGAACGAAAACATCTGTCGGTTCAGGGATTATTTAGCTGAGCAAAAGGACATTACAAAACATGTTGATATTGAAAAACTCTCTCGTGATTTGAAATTAGGCTTGAATTTGGCCTCCAACGTTCCGTCGGGCTATGGTTTAGGCAGTTCGGGAACTCTGGTGGCTGCCGTTTACGACCGTTACACCAAGAATCAGATCAAAGATTTGATGCAGTTGAAGACCATATTTGGCCAAATGGAGAGTTTTTTCCACGGCAGCAGTTCGGGCATCGACCCTTTGCAATGCTATTTAGGCAAACCATTCCGCATTTCTCCGCAAAGCGTCGAACTCGTAGATGCCGGTTTTCTGAAAAAGAACATTCATGTTTGCCTGATTGATACGAAAATCAAGAGCAATACGCGACCTTTGGTGCAGCATTTCAAGGAAAAAAGGCAGGATGAGGCGTTTTTAAGCGCATTTCAGCGTGATTACGTACCTCATGTGACCGATTGCATCAATCATCTCATTGAAGGCGCAAACGAGGCGTTTTTCAATTCCTTGGCACAGCTCACAAAGGCACAACTGCAATTCCTGCGCCCAATGATTACGGAAAACACCTTGCAGCTTTTTGAACAAAACCATGATTTCAATTTCGGTGTAAAGATTTCTGGTTCGGGTGGCGGCGGCTATGTGCTGGGCTTCACCGACAACATCGAAAAAGCCAGCCATTTGCTTGCCAATTTTGATGTGATTTGGATTTAATCGGCAATATTTCCTAAATTTGCAACCTTATTACAAGACCATGACGACAGGATTGAAAAAGAATTTGCAAGAAAAAATCTGGAAGTTTGTCGACTTCTTCTATCCGCCTTTTCAGCGCTATTTCAGTCTCCTGTTCTTCCGCTACGGATTCATGGGCGGACTCAATCTCGTCATTGACTGGATTTTGTATTATCTCATTTATCATTTCATTTTCAGAGGCAACGTCTGGGATTTGGGATTTGTGGCCTTTACGCCTCACATCGCAACTTTGGTACTGAAATGGCCCATCACTTTCGTCACGGGCTTTTGGCTGCAACGCAACATCACCTTTTCACAATCGAACCTGACCCAAGGAAAACAGTTTTTCCGTTATTTTGCCGTCACCATGTGCAACACCTTCCTGGTTTACGGTGGCTTGAAATGTTTCGTCGATTTCTTCCACATCATGCCGGTGTTGTCCTACATCATGATTTCCGTCATTTCGGTTTTCTTCAGTTATTTCTTCAACCGTTATTTCTCTTTCCAACCGATTGAAGACCAAAAGAATAAGTCAAATGAAAACGCTGACAACAATCAAGAATAAACTGCTTTCACGCGAAGCGTTGGAGATGAAACTCGCCGAATGGCGTTCGGCGGGGAAAACCATAGTCTTCACCAACGGCTGTTTCGACATTCTGCATCGCGGCCATGTGGAATATCTGGCGCAAGCCGCCGATTTGGGCGATAAACTCATTGTAGGCTTGAACACCGATGCGTCGGTAAAACGTTTGAAAGGCGAAAGCCGTCCTGTAAATGACGAAAAATCAAGAGCTTTGTTGCTTTCGGCGCTTCAGTTTGTTGATGCTGTTGTGCTTTTTGGCGAAGACACGCCTTTCGAATTAATCAAACAAGTGCAGCCCGACATTTTGGTGAAAGGCAACGATTACAAGCCGGAGAAAATCGTCGGCTACGACATCGTCACCGCCAAAGGCGGCAAGGTCCTGACCATCGATTTGGTGGAAGGATTTTCAACCACGAATATCATTTCCCGTATGTAACTGTTTGCGTCCACAAACGGCGAACACCTATTAATTTGAACACGGATTTTTCGGATTTTCACGGAAATACTCATCCGTGTGAATCCGAGAAATCCGTGCTCGGTTAATTTGTTGAATTACGCCAATATGATGGCCAATAAAAATGATATGCTGAGTGCCGTTTTCAAATCAGCTTTGTTGATAACGTATGGCGTAAAATGACATTTCAAGTCTCCGTAACATATTTCTCATCAAAATTACACGTTTCCGCAATTATGGAGAGAAAACCATATAAAACAAAAAACCCCACCAATCGGGGAGAATGGTGGGGAAAAACAATATAAAGATTATGAAAAAAATCCGTAGTTATTTGTCTTTCTTTCGTTTGACGTTGCAAATATAAGCATTCTTTTTCAGTTGGTGCACTTTTTTTCAACTTTTTTCAAAAAAATGCTCTTTTTTGCCTTTTTCAACATAATAAAAGACTACACAACCATTCCTGAACCGAAGTTCAGAATGATTGTGAGGTCTTCTTTGCCTTAGAACAAGTCATTTGCTTGTCAGCGCGTTGTATGTTGAATCCGCCAGCAATCACTGCTTGGCAGCCATGACCAATTGTCCTTTGTAATACAAATCGCCGTCGACATAGTATGCTCTATGCATGACGTGCATGGTACCTGTAACTGGGCAAACAGTTACGTTTGGGGTTTCTGCTTTGTAATGCGTTCTTCTCTTTGCGCCTCTGGTATGAGACTGTCTACGTTTAGGATGTGCCATTTTACTTTTATTTTAAAATGTTAATTACCAGTTGTTTATTATATTCAATCAAGTTTTATGTTCTTCAAAGCCGCCCAACGGGGATCCGTTTCGTTTTCCTCTTCTGCCACAGGCTCTTCCTCGTGGGACAACATCTGCAACACCTCTGGATTACATTCTCCTTCGGGATGAACCCTATGGATCGGTATCGAAAGAATGATGTATTCGTATATCAAAGAACTGATGTCGAAATCGTGCTGGTCGGCAGGAACGACAACCACATCGTCCGACTCTTCGGCAACTTCCGAACCGAACTTGACATAGTAGACTTCGTTGTTTTCAATCGGTATGTCAAATTCGTCGGCGCAACGGTCGCAAGCAACCCTTACCTTGCCTTGCAATGCGAAGTTGAGCGTCATCATCAGCTCGGTCTTCTCAATGTCAAGGTCGATGGAGACCGTACCCTGATGAATTTCAGAGTAATCCATCCCTTCAAAGAAGTCATCCTTTACATCAAAATGATAGGAATGATTTCCCAACGCAAGACCGTTTACCGGTATCTGATATTCGTTTCCCTTCTCCATTTTGCCTAAAATCGGGCTGCAAAAGTAATTAATTATTTGATATAGACCAATTTTTCTTGTAAACTTATTTTCTTCAATTGTTTATTTCGCTGATTCAGTGCTTTTTAATTCGCTGATGGCGCGTTGAAGAATATCGTCCATTTCCTCATAAATCGGGTAAAAACCCTCATCATCGAAGATATTTCGGGCGATGTAGGCTTTCAGCAATATGTTGGTCTCTTTTCTTGCCACTTGTTTTTCCTTGTCAGTTCCTTTCAGTCCTTTTTCTTCTGCGTGTTTCAGCATTTCGGCAAACATGGCATCGCTCACCTTGAACGATTTGGCGAACTGCTCCACATTCTGATAGCGGTTCAGTTCCTGGCGATGCATGTCGGTATAGTCGAAAGCGTATTGGAACAGGATTCCGGTGTTCACGATGCGGTTGAAGAAATATTCGGTGCTGTCGTCAACCAGCGGAACGTAAATGTCGGGCATGATGCCGCCACCGCCGTAAACCACTTTGCCTTTTGGCGTGACAAATTTCAATGAATCAGCGAAATGAATGCTGTCAGCACTGAAAAGTTCGCCGTTTTCGTAACGCTCAAACGATTCGAACATGTATTTCTCGTGGTCGCCATCGAAAGGTTTTTGGATGGAACGGCCTGTCGGCGTGTAGTAACGCGCCACGGTGAGGCGTATGGCTGAGTTTTCGGTCAGCATCATCTGTTCCTGAACCAATCCTTTGCCGTAAGAGCGTCGTCCGATGATGGTTCCGCAATCGTTGTCCTGCAAGGCGCCGGCTACGATTTCGCTTGCGCTGGCCGATTCGCCATCGATAAGGACGGTAACAGGCATATCTTCCAACATGCCACGGTGACGGGCCGTCATGTAATAGCGTGGGCGGTTGCGGCCTTCAGTGTAGACAATCAGGCTGCCTTTGGGTAGAAATTCGTCGGCAATGTCAACAGCAGCCGAAAGATAACCGCCCGAGTTGCCGCGCAGGTCGAACACCAGTTTCTTCATGCCAGCAGCTTGAAGTTTCTTCACGGCCTTCACAAATTCGTTGTAGGTCGTTGCCGAAAATTTACCTAATTTCAGATAACCGATTTCATCGTCGAGCATATAAGCGACTTCGACGCTGTAGGTCGGAATGACATCGCGTTTTATGGTGAAATCCAGCAAACCATCAATGCCACGGCGAAGGACTTTTACGTTGACTTTCGTGTTTTTCGGTCCTTTCAAAAGGCGCATCACATCGTCGTTTTTCATCTTTACGCCGGCAACCAGCGAATCATCGACCTTAATGATGCGGTCGCCCGCCATGATGCCAACTTTTTCCGAAGGGCCGCCTTTAATCGTATTGATAATGGTGACGGTATCTTTTTCCAAGCGGAAGGAAACGCCAATGCCTTCAAAACTGCCCAAAAGCGGGTCGTTCAAAGCATTGAATTCATCTTCTGAAATGAACTGGCTGTGTGGGTCGAGTTCATCCATCATGGCGACTATGGCACTTTCCTCGATTTCCTTGATATCGACGGAATCGACATACTCCTCATTAATATATGACATCACGGCATCGAAAGTGCTGTTGCCCGATTGGGCAATCGACAAGGCCTTTTTCACGTTGCCCATGTTGATGTATAGCCCAATGAGGACTCCAACCGCCACCGCAAGCAGAAAATAAACCGGACTTGGCTTTCTATTATCTTCCATCAGATTGTTGCGCTAACAAGTTCCATGTTTTTGTCGACCTTCTTGAACAAGCCTTGAAGGACTGTTCCCGGACCGACTTCAACCACTGACCTTACGCCGGCAGAAATCATGTTCGACATGGTTTGCGTCCAGAGCACAGGCGAGGTGAGTTGTGAAACTAGGTTTTTCTTGATGATTTCGGGGTCGCTGACTGGCTGTCCCGTAACATTCTGATAAATAGGGCAGATGCCGTCGTTGAATTTGGTGGCATTAATGGCTTCAGCCAATTCTACTCGGGCAGGTTCCATCAGCGGGCTGTGGAAAGCACCGCCCACTTTGAGCGGCAACACACGGCGCGCACCAGCTTCAACCATTTTCTTTGAGGCTTCCTCAACGCCTTCAATCGAACCCGAAATGACCACTTGCCCTGGGCTGTTGTAATTGGCGGCCACTACGATTTTGTCTTTTATGGAAGCACAAACCTCCTCAACAACTTTATCTTCGGCACCAATGACAGCGGCCATTGTGCCAGGCTGCAATTCGCAAGCTTTTTGCATGGCGGCAGCACGTTTGGCGACAAGGCGCAAACCATCTTCAAAACTCAAGACCTTGTTGGCGACCAAAGCCGAAAATTCGCCTAAGGAATGACCTGCAACCAAATTTGGCTGAAAATCTTCCAATAAGGCTGCCAAAACGACAGAATGAAGGAAAACGGCAGGTTGCGTCACTTTTGTCTGGCGCAAGTCTTCATCAGTGCCGTCAAACATAATGTCGGTAATCTTGAATTTCAAAATGTTGTTGGCTTTGTGGAACATGTCCTTGGCCTTCGACGACTTGTCGAACAAATCCTTGCCCATGCCAACGAATTGGGCTCCCTGACCAGGAAAAACGTATGCCTTAAACATTAGTCTCTACTCCCGAAAATACGTAATAAATATAAGAATAAGTTGATGAAATCAAGGTAAAGCGAAAGTGCGCCCCAAATGGCGATTTTCGTCACGGTGTCGTTTTCACCTAAATTGGTTGTGCCAATCTGTTTCAGTTTTTGAACATCGAAAGCGGTTAAGCCAGTGAAAATCAGCACACCGATGAAACTGATGATGTAATCGAACATGGCGCTTTTGGTGAACAGGTTGACCAAAGTAGCGATGATAAGTCCGATTAATCCCATAAACATGATTTTGCCGAATTTGGTCAAATCGGTCTTGGTGGTGAAACCTGCCACGGCCATCACGCCGAACATGCCAGCGGTAATGAGGAAAGTCTTGACGATGACAGCCGAAGAATAGGCGAGGAAGATGAAACTCAGGCTCATGCCCATCAGTACGGAATACAACACAAAAATGGCTGTCATGGTTCCTTTTGACATTCTGTCGATTCGAGCTGACATGACAAAGACCAGAATCAGCGGGGCCAAAGTGACAACCCAGCCCAAAAGTGACATGCGGCCTGTCTGACTGTTAATCAGCATATAGAAAAATGCTGGTGATGAAGCACTTAAAAATGCTGTCAAGGCGGTGATTCCCAATGCAATGCACATCCAAAGGAATACCTTCGACATGAATGTTCTTGACACATCAGCGGATTCCATCTCGTTGATGCTCAGATAATCTTTTTCGTTTTGGTTCATATTCGTTTTAATTTAAAGTTTAACAATCAAAATCAGTGTAGGTTCGTTCCAATCAGTCGGAAAAACTCTTCTCTTGTCGTTTCGCGCTCAAATGCTCCAATGAAATCGCTTGTCGTTGTGACAGAGTTTTGTTTCTGAACGCCACGCATCGACATACACAAATGTCGTGCCTCAATTACGACTGCCACGCCCAAAGGGTGCAAGGCCTCGTTGATGGCATTCTTGATTTGTGTGGTCAGGCGTTCCTGCACCTGAAGTCGGCGCGAATACACCTCAACTACGCGGGCAATCTTGCTCAGTCCCGTGATGTAGCCGTTCGGAATGTAGCCGACATGAGCTTTGCCGATGAACGGAATCATGTGATGCTCACACAAAGAGTAAATTTCAATGTCCTTGACAATCACCATTTGGCGGTAGTCTTCCTTGAAACGTGCCGAAAGCAGGATTTCCATCGGGTCCTGATTGTAGCCTTGTGTCAGGAACTGCATCGACTTGGCGACGCGCAAAGGGGTTTTGAGAAGACCTTCGCGATTCGGGTCTTCGCCTAATAATTCCAAAATAGCCTGATAATGCTCCTGAAGTTTTGCCAAGCGTTCAGGGTCATACTTTTCAATAGATTCATAGCCGAATTTCTCATTCAGCTCGTTTTCTTCTATCATATAAAAATAAAATAATTAACCGATTTTCTGTTGTTTAGGCATGGCCACGGTGTTCTGCTGGTTCATGATGCATTGGCCGGTGAACTGTGCACCGACTTCAATCAGCAGTTGCTTTGTGGTCAGTTCCACTTCAACTTTTGAGGTTGATTTCAAGGCGGTCAGTTCTTCCGTCTTGATTTTTCCTTTGACGGTGCCTGAAATTTCCGCCTGTTTGCAAACCAATTCGCCTTCGAGTATGCCGGTTTGGCCGATGAAGACCTTTCCGTTCGACTTGAGGTTGCCTATCAGTTGGCCGTCGATGCGGATGTCGCCGCTCGAATCGATGTCACCTTTAATTATGGTGCCGTTGCCTATCAGATTGCGTGCTTGTGCTTCCATGATGTTCATGATTTATTTATTATTGTCATCCATAAAAGTCTTGTATTCGTCGAAATCCTTCGATTGGTAGAAGACCGGATAGTTCTTTGAGGAAATAGGTGCGATGGAATAATTCTTTGTGTCGATGCCGCCGAAAACGTAATCGGTCAGGAACATCGATGTAATGTAATCCTTGGCTTTCTGTTCGCCATCGAAATTGCCGATTGTGACCACGGTGCGCTGCTCGTCGAGGATGACGCTCTTCACATAGAAGGTTTCGGTGCGGTGGTCGCGCTTGTTGAAGTCGCTGATACGCACTTTGAGCGGCTCGACACGCACCAGTTTCGAGTCGCAGACAATCATCACGAAATGTTCTGACTGCGGTTCGTATTTATAAGGTGCTGCCTTTTTCACTTCAGGCTGTTCGGCTTCCTTGTCCGAAATCTTGCTGAGGTCGAAGCCTAAATTGTATTCTTCGTTGATGTTGGTCAAGACCTGGGTGGCGTAATTCTTGATGCTGCTCGTAGGATATTTCCGAATCAAGTCGTACAAGGCGTAGGCCATGGTGTCGATGCTTTCGAGGCGACCTCTTGCAACGGCATTCAGGAAGGCGAAACGTGGCATCATGGCGGTATCCGATTCGTACATTTCCATAGCGCGTTCCGTATTCATCTTAACGCGGTAGAACTGTCCTTGCTGGAAAGCCTCGTATGTTTTGGCATAAAAATCTGATGATTCCTTTTCTTGGGCTTCAAGTTTCTTGAAATAGTCGGGGTCGAGGATGACTTGGGCATAACTTGAGGTCGGGTATTTGTCCAAAATCTTGTTTTTATAATAGGTGGCCTTTTCCTCGTCCTTTAGGTCTTCGTTGTTGATTTTGTAGAGGGCGTACCATGCAGGCAGTTCCTTTTCGTTGCCCGGATAGCGTGTGTCTAACGATTCGTATGATTCGACTGAACGCGGATAATCGGAAAGACGGTCCATATAGATGAAGCCTAAGTTATACAAGGCGTTGGCAATCTGAAGGTTGGCTTCTTCTTTTTGTTCTGGCGTGAAAGGAAGGTCGGTGAGGTAATAACCTCTGTCGTGGTTGGTGTACGATTTCGAAAGCGAGTCTTTGGCTTTGCCTTTCTTTTCCATTTCTTCTTCGTCTTCTTCATCGTCACCGCTAAAGGCTGCCTGCAGGCTTTGCTTGTCGGTGAGGAACCAGTTGTCTTCCAGTTTACGCATGCCCCATTTCTTCGTGAATTCGGTGTAGCCGCGTGTCAAGGTCGCCTGGTTGTAGAAATACCATGCGCCAGCCTGACTTGGGTCGCTTTGTGCGGTTGAAGCACCCGTTGCACCACCCATCAGGGCAAGCTGTTCTTCGTATTCGCGTTGTTCGGCTTCGTATTGTTCATCTTCGATGACTTGGGCGATAATCTTATCAATCAAGGCATTGCGGGTGATGGAATCCATGTCGGCAACGCGCAGCAGACTGTCTTGTGTGCGTACCACATTCATGTTCAGCACCAGTTCGTTCAAGGTCTGTGAGATGTTCATGATGCTGTCGTAGCCCTCAAATTCCCTATCTAAACCCATGACGGCGGTGTCGTAATAGGCTTGTGAAAGTTCGTAGGCATTGCGGTCGAAATACATGGAAGCCACTTTCAGGGCAGATGTGCTGCGCTGGATGGTGTTGTTTTTGAAAGCAGCTACGGATTCTCTCAAATAACGGATGGCCTTGTTTTCATCGCCTTCGCGGAGGGCGAGTTCGGCCATGGCGTAATAGATGCGGTCGCAATAGTCTTCGTTGTTCGGGTCGTTGAGCATTTTGGTCAGCATCTTGTAAAGTTCCTTGGCGTTGTCAGACGAACCCATCTTGGCCATGTTCATTCTGGCCTCGAAAGCCATTTCGTATTCAGGGTTGCGCTTGATGACGCGCTTGAATTGCTCAATGGCGCGCTCGCTGTCGTTTTGGGTCATGTAAATCTGTCCTAAGATGAACATCGCCCTGGTGCGCAAATCGCGGTCGTTGTTGAGCAGGATGCCGGTTTTCAGGTATTTGACGGCATTGGCGTAATCCTTGACGGCGATAAAGTAGTCGGCAATGGTGAGGTCGAGGTTGCGTGAAAGTTCTTTCGGCAGTTTTTCGACACCCGAAATCTTGGTCTGCAACTGCTCGATCATGGCGACGGCTTTCGGATACTGTTCGGTCTGTATGTAGGTCTTAATCAGCCACATGTTGGCGACGTAGGCAATGTCGTTGTCTTTGTATTCGGTGGCGACAAAATCGAAAGTGCGGCGGGCGGGGATGTAATCCTGCTTGTAGAAATGTGCTTTGGCCA
Source organism: uncultured Bacteroidales bacterium (assembly GCA_937884015.1). Taxonomy (GTDB): domain Bacteria; phylum Bacteroidota; class Bacteroidia; order Bacteroidales; family F082; genus Limimorpha. The sequence goes on along the minus strand of CALGBV010000233.1, from coordinate 5,783 downwards.
TGACCAGATAGGCATCATCAATCCATTTGACGCGCTCGCGGTTGTTGAATTTCATGGAGTGTTTCTGAACGCAGATGGAGGTCTTTTCCAAGGCGCGGTCCATTTGCGAGTTGAGGCTCATGCCGTTGGACTTGGTGCCGTAGTTATAGACGGGCAAAACTTTCGAGAAATCGTCTTTTACAGCGGTTTTCAATTGTTTGTCGCCTTCCTTCAGGCTTTTTTCTCCGTTCCAGTAAACGTTGTAATGACTGTTGATGTTATGATGGATTCTGCGTGTCAAGGTGTTCTTCTTGGTGGAGCAACCGCCAAAAAGCAACAGGCCTGACAAGCAGCCTAAAATGATGAATAATCTATTGTTTCTAAGCACTTTGTTGTCGTTTTAAACAATAACTGAAAATCGCTGGTTTTATTTCAGCGAACAAAATAAAAATCAATGTTGGTGTCCGTACCACTTGAAGGCCTCAATCATGAGCAGCGAGTCGGTCTGTTCGGGCATCGCCGTTTTCAGGACCGTGGCAAGACTGTCGTCAGCGGTCTTGAACGTATTGAGCAGAAGGCTTTCAAACTCATTCTGACGCAGGTTGTCGATGCGGGCTTTCTGTTCCTGCAAGAGGCCCATGGCCTGACTTTGCAGACCGTCAATGTCGAAGAAAGGCATGAGGGCCTGATAGTAAGCCATGCTGTCTTCCGACCAATTTGCCGAGATAGGCTCGTCGAGTGAGGTCAGCTTGTATTTTTCGCAGAGGGTTTCGAAACTGCCTTCTATCTTTTCAACTTCGTGGGCGAAATCCATTTTTCTGCGTTCTATCTTTTCTTCTTCGGCCTTGGCCTTGATTTTCGGCACATAGATGACCGCAGCGGCACCCACAATGCAGAGTATCAGCGTGATGATGAAAATCTTCACTACGGAATGGCCTTTCGTTATGGCTGATTTCACTTCGGAGATGTTGTCGTAACGCTGTTCTTTCGAGAACTGCGTACAGTGCGTTGCAATACTGTTGAACTGCCGCGAAATGTTGCGCTCGTTGATGAACTCCATGATTTTTCCCATGGAATAGATGTCGGAACGGGCATCGCAGTCTTCGCCTTTGATAAGTTCGGGAGCGATGAACTCCATTTCCTTGATCAGCAGTTCCTTATTGGTCTTGTATTCGGTTTCGGGCAGACCTATGTCGATGATTTTGGCTTTGTAATCGCCATCGGTGATGATGATGTTTTCGGGTTTCAGGTCGCAATGCACCACTTGGTTGCGGTGCATATAAAACAAGGCGTCGCACACTTCGGCCAAGATATTCTTGACTTGTTTTTCTGAAAGCGTGCCCACGCGGACGTGCTCAGCCAGCGATTTGCCTTCGATGTATTCGAAAACGATACATTCGCCCAAACCTTGAATCGTTGTCAGGTCGAGGGCCTTGCGGATGTATTTATGGTCGAGTTGCGTGGTGATTTCGTACTCTTTGCGCAAGTTGGCCTTGCATTTCGGGTCGTTCATCAGCTCGGCTTTCAAGGCTTTGATTATGACCTTTTTAGTGCCGCTTTTTGCGGTGAACACCCTGCTGGCACCAAAACGCGAAGCCGTCAGCAGGCGGATGTCTTGGTAGTCTTTTGAATTAATGACGGTATCCGCTTGATTCTGTTGCGGTTGGCCGTTCTCTACAGGTTCGAAATTTGAAAACATTGTCTCGGACATCATAATGGAATTTGGGGCAAAGATAGCGTTTTTTTTATAATAGGTGGAAATTATGATTAATTTGGTGGCAATAATGTGAAAAAATCTCTATTTAAATTCTTGTTTTTTCAGAAAAACATGTACTTTTGCAATTGAAAGTCGCCCGAAAAAGTGTGTAATTCGTTTAAAAAGTCGCCCGAAAAAGTGTGTTGTTCACTTTAAAAGTCGCCCGAAAAAATGTAAAATATTATATTTGTATGAGAAATAAGAAAGTCATGTATAGAAGGAAAATCGAGGATGTTTTGCTGCAATGGAAGAAAAATGAAAACCATAAGCCTTTGGTAATAAAAGGCTGTCGCCAATGTGGCAAGACAAGTTCGGTTTTGGCTTTTGCCCGGAAAAATTATGAACATGTAGTTTACATTGATTTTCATGAACAAAGGGAATTGCGCTCTTTGTTCGAAGGTTCGCTTCAAGTCGACTATCTGACCGTTGTCATTTCAGCGGCTATCCCGAATGTAAAGTTTGTTCCTGGCAAAACTTGTCTTGTTTTTGATGAAATACAAGATTGCCCTCAGGCGCGTGCTTCGCTGAAATTCTTCAAGTTGGATGGCCGTTATGATGTCATTTGCACGGGTTCGCTTTTAGGCGTAAATGGTTATAAATCGGATGGACAAAGGAAAACGGAAGAATTGGCATCGGTGCCGGTGGGATTTGAAAACATCGTTGACATGTACCCGATGGATTTCGAGGAATGGCTGTGGGCCAACGGCATTCAGCAGCCAGTCTTTGATCTGCTGCGGCAATGTCTGCGTGATGAAATGCCTGTGCCCGAAGCCATTCATAACCGAATGCGTCAGCTTTTGCTGGAATATGTTATTGTGGGTGGAATGCCGGAAGCCGTGCAGGTTTTTTTTGATACAAGGGATGTGAATCAGGTTATCGCCATACAAAAAAACATCATCGAAGAATATAAGGCTGATATGATTAAATATGCCGGCAGGGAAGACAAGTCACGCATTCGCGAATGTTTTGAGTCGATTCCGAATCAGTTAAGCCGTGAAAACAAGAAATTCACTTATTCCGTCGTCAGGAAAGGCGGTCGGAGCAGTGAATATGTCGGTTGCCTTCAGTGGATTGAGGATGCGGGCATTGTCAGGCGATGCCATAACTTATCTATTACAGAATTGCCGTTGGGCGGGAATGCCATTCAGGATTGTTTCAAAATTTACATGGCTGACACGGGACTGTTTGTGAGTATGCTTGACGAGGGTGTCCAGTCCGATATCTTGCAAGGAAGATTGGGCAGTTACAAAGGCGCCATTTATGAAAATGTCATGGCAGACATTTTGGGCAAAATGGGCCGAAAACTCTACTATTTCCATAAGCCTGACAGTCTGGAAATTGATTTCGTAATTCGTTACAAAGGCGAATGTACTCCGCTTGAATGTAAAGCCAGGACGGGCAATGCCAAATCGATGCAGACCTTGTTGAAACATCCCGAGAAATACCATGTCTTTCATGCTCTCAAATTGGGCGATTACAACATCGGGCGCAATGATGCCTTGCTGACACTTCCGTTTTATCTGGGCTTTATGCTCACTGAAATATGATGAAGTGCTTCTAAAATTTTGAAAAATTCTCCGCCCAAACCTTTGCTTTTCCAAAATTCACTATATTTGCCCCAAATTAAAAACATCATGAGTCATGAAACGATTTGTTGCAATTGCATTATTACTTTTTGGAAGTTTCTCTCTTTTTGCCCAGCAATGGGAGACAAGCATTGAACTTAATGGAATTGATGCACATTTAGTTGATGGTTGTTGCAACAAGAATAACGAGACGGTCTTTGTAGGTTGTTATGAGTCGGAAGCGTATCTCGTGAAGGTAAATGAAGACGGGGGCTATGAAGAGAAGCATTTTCAAGGAGGAAGCAGGACAATAAGTTTTTCTACTATTAATGTTCTTGAAAACGGCAATTATTTTGTTTCAGGCGTTTCAAAAGCCCAAAATGAAGACCTCCTTTGGATTTTAATACTTGATGAGAATTTTGACATTGTCACAGAACATTTCTATGAAAAAGAGGAAGGCTTCCCTGACAATTTTTTCAACGCTATCAGGCCGATGGTGGATGATGACGGAACAATAGTCGTTACATTAGATTTCAGACCTGAAATCGGTACTTCTCGGGGGATGTTGTTTAGGTTTTCGGCTGATGGTGATTGCCTGCAAAGGTTGTTCATTTCTCCCGATGTGTTTGACGGCTTGTTTGGTAGCCATACAAGCTATAGGCCGAATTGTATCTTGGATGACCCATACAGCAGCGATTTCGTCATACTCGGTTCGGGGCAAAGGGGCAACGCGTCTGTCCTAAGGTGCAGTTACGATTTCACATTAGTCGATCACCGCATTATTGCAGATCCAATCCATGACGATCTTATTTTCCCACAATATTTCTATTCAGATCATTGGTTAAGCAGTGACACAATGCTATTGTTTGGGACTTTATGTCCGTATGACGTGAACGAACCATTCGTTTATTTTGGGAAGTTAAATAATCAGGGAGTGATATGCGAAGCTACCGACATTGACAAGACTGATACATTGAACTACACCATCATGAATCATGCAATGTGTACGGCTAACGACTCTACAATCTATCTCATTCCTTATGCCGTATTGGGTGATTGGATGGGACCATGGGTATTGGAAGTATTTGTTGCCAACAAGGATTTGGAGATACTGGGATACAAATCTTTTTACGACGAAAAGCAATATTGGCCATTTACCGCAGTTGCAACCAATGATGATGGCTTGGTCACAATCAGCACAAAAGGTGCGACGGCAATTCACATCAAGAAATTCCTGCGGGAAGACTTAAATCCGATACCGTGTTCGGTGAAGAATGTGTCGAAAGAGCAAATCAAGGCAACAGTTTTCCCCAATCCCGCCGGCGATGAAATCCATTTCGATATTTCGGAACTTCCTGCTGGCAAGGAACACCGCATCAGCATCAGCGATGCCATGGGGCGCACGATCATGAGCCGCATCATCCGTGGCGAGGGCAATGTGCTCACTTTGGGCGTGTCATCTTTGCCGTCTGGCATTTATGCCTATCGAATCTATAACGCTGAAAATGAGATTGTGAGTGGAAAATTCGTAAAAGAATAACCTTTTGGGCAAACATTAATTTCCGCGAATTGGTTCATTATTGGTGATTTGTGCTGAAAAGAGCGGTGAAATATTCTTGTTTTTTTACAATATAACTGGCTATTTGGACATAAAAATCACTCCAAATAGCCAATTATCGTTTTATTTTTGGCTATTTGAACAAAAAACGCCAAATGTCAGTTTGTCACTTTTACTGACAAAATAGGTCTCTTTTCGGGTTTGGCACGGAATGTGACCGATGCCGTCTGTCGAATTATAAAGGAAGAAACCGTTTCGACAAGCTCAACGGGCGAAAAACTAAAAGACAAAGCACAACAAACGATTACAATTAAACAAATAAACAACAAACAAATAAACAGAATTATGGCAAACTTATCAATCAAACCTTTGGCAGACCGCGTTGTCATTGAACCGGCTCTCGCAGAACAGAAAACCGCCAGCGGCATCATCATCCCTGACACAGCAAAAGAAAAACCACAGCAAGGCACGGTAGTGGCCGTTGGTCCTGGCACAAAGGACAATGCCGTCACTCTGAAAGTCGGCGATAAGGTCATCTATGGCAAATATGCAGGCACCGAATTCCACCTCGATGGCAAGGATTATATGATTATGCGCGAGGCTGACGTGATTGCTATCATCTAATTAATTTGTAAACAATAAAATATCACATAAATCATGGCAAAAGACATTATTTTCAATATGGATGCTCGCGACGGTCTCAAGAGAGGCGTCGATGCATTGGCAAACGCAGTGAAAGTCACCCTCGGACCTAAAGGCCGCAACGTGGTGATTGAAAAATCGTATGGCGCTCCTCACATCACGAAGGACGGCGTCACCGTGGCAAAGGAAATCGAACTCAGCGATGCCGCCGAAAACATGGGCGCACAGCTCGTCAAGGAAGTGGCTTCGAAGACCAACGACCTTGCTGGCGATGGTACCACCA
>CALGBV010000232.1 GCA_937884015.1 uncultured Bacteroidales bacterium | reverse complement strand
AGTTGGAAAGCGACACCACTTGGAAGTCGTTGCCTATGCCTGACATGGGGCTGCCCTGAGGGATGATATATTTGAAATCTTTCAGCAGGCCATATATCGTCTCTTCGGACATGGGGTTGGGGTAGTTCTGTTCTATGCGGGCAAATTCTGACGCAATGCGGTGGTGCATCATGTCGGGGTTGAGTTCGAAAATCTTGTCGTCGTCACGAAGGGCGTATTTATTCATCCACACGTTAGCAGCGAGTTCGTCGCCACCAAAGTATTCGATGGATGACCTCATAATCTCATCCGCAGCATACTGTGTATGCTGCTTGGGTCTAATGCGTTGATTATCATCCCCAAAATCCAAAAACATATCGGCCTGCATAGGTGCTTTTATTTATAAGTTAGACAATACCAAATGATTACTGCAATGTTGATTTTTTTTTTGAGAGTGCTAAATTACACAATAGTTTTGTATTATTACAACATGAGTTATCAACACCCCCCCATCGGGTACATATTAACTCTTTGGCTGTCAATCGTTCAAAGTCTAATATGATTTTTCATTCTTTGTCTCAACCTATCATTCGTGGCACTTTATGGTCGTGAAAGGGTGATAAGTGTCACCTCGGGACGCACGCCGATTCGGGCTGGGAAGATGGTTTCGCCTATGCCGGAATTGACGTACAGCTGTTGTCCGTTGTGTTCGTAAAGACCTCGGTATTGCCTATATACATATTTTGCTGGACACCAACCAAATATAGAAAACTGCGTAGCGTGAGTGTGTCCCGAAAGAGTTAATGCAATATTCATATCGGTCACCTCTTTCTCCCAGTGAGTAGGGTCGTGACTCAGCAATATTTTGTAGCAGTTTTCGGTGCCGGAGAGAGCCTTTGCGAGGTTGCCTTTACTGGGGAAATGTTTCGAAGTGGAGATGTTCTGTACCCCCACCACGGCAATGCTGTCTGCCCCACGCCGTATGATGGCGTTCTCGTCCAACAACAAATGCCAACCCATCCCGAGTTGAGCCTCTTGCAACTCACGAATGAGAGCGGCCGTGTCTCTCGTCGACTCTTTGTGTCCGGCATACATCATGTAGTCGTGATTTCCCATCACCGAGTAAAACCCGTCGCGAGCACTAAGTGTGGCGAGCATGGTCTCAAATCCATCTATTTCGTCGGGCGACATGGTCACGAGGTCGCCCGTGAAGCATATCATGTCGGCGTCCAGACTATTGATTTTGTCAACAAAGATGATACAGAAAATAAAAGTAAATATTTAAATACTATGAAAAAGTTCACATTATTATTCCTTATGCTGATGGCCTTTGGCGTGTCGGCATCGTTTGCACAGACGAACAACGATTCAATTTCCATTGTTAAGGTCTTTGGCGGCCACAAATTTGAAAAGTCGGGCATCGAGCTCACCATGAATCAAATTAGCGGCATCGTCGATGCTAATCCTGATGCACGTCGGCAGATGCGCTTGGCAAATACGGATGAGATTTTCAGTAGTGCTTTTGCTTATTCTGGCGGATTTTGCCTCGGCTTTGCTCTTGCTGAGGTGATAATGGGAAAAGCCGACGAGGCTACCTTGATATTGTCGGGAATTGGTGTAGGTATGGCGGCAATAGGCATTGGTTTGGGCTCGCTTGCCGATAGCCATGTCGTCAAGGCGGCAAACATTTATAATATGCATCTAGGCGATAAGTCTAATCATGAAGGTGCTAACCTTAGCTTCGGTTTTACGCCTGGCGGCATAGGCCTGACATTGAGCTTCTGATGCAAGTCTGAGCATACCAAAAACTCCGCTTCAGTTTTGAGGCGGAGTTTTTTGTTTTGGCATGATTTTGCTAACTCAAATGATATTCTCGCCTTCCGAGCGTTTTTTCAGTTCCTTGGCAATCTGAATGAATTCCCCGGCTGTCATTTCCTTGAGGTAAATCAGTCCGTGTGTGGCGCGGATGAGCGAATCTTCGTTTTCGTAGAAATAATTCTTGCCCAGAATGTGCTGAATCTGTTTCAGTTGCTTCACCCATACTCTCCTTGAAATCTCGCAGAACGGGCCATCACATTCCGGACTTGGGAAAGCGGCTTCCACTTGCGTCAGGTAGCTTTCTTCAAACGATTTGGCGTGAATGGCTAAGTCGTTCATCGAGACAGGGACCAAAAGCGTGGCTTCGGAAGGGTGGAACTTGAACCACACGTTGCGGTAGCCGATGATGCGCAGTTTCGACAAATCCGTTTCCTTGCTCCAAATTGAGACTGCCGTCGCAATGGCTTGCAAAACCTTGTAATGCGTGTCGGGGCCACTGCCTTCAGGGTCAAAGGCAAGGCTGATGATGGTGGGCTTGTGCTCACGGAACTGTTCCAAAATCACGTTGACATCATCTTGATTGTCAGGTTCTTTGTTGCCTTGGTAGAAACTGAGCCGCCAATGGTGTATGTTGTTGATTTCCACGCCGGCATAGTTCCATACGAGCTCTTCCTCAAATTCGCGCAGACGGCCTTTCAGCATTTGCACTTCGGGCGAATTTTTGCCGCCGTCGTAGCAGTCTTGAAGTTCGATGATGGTGTTTTTGAAGCAGGAAATCACTTCTTCGACATTTTTCAGTTGCCAAATTTCGATGGCGTCGCGGATGACGCGGTGGCACAGTCCTCTTGTCTTTTCCGTTTCGTTTTTCTGGGCGCAGTTGTCTAAGAAATGGTAAACGTCCTTGTAGCGTTTGTGCTTGTAGCCTTCGCTGAAGAAATCGGGATACTTGAACATTTGTATGCGACCGGTTTCAATCATTTCCAAACAAGATTGTAAAGTCTTGATTACAAAGTTGTTGGTTACGGAATTGAAACCTGATGTGGCCACGGCAAAATGCACATTGTTGCTGATGGGCTGCAGCTGACGGTTGGCGTAAGGCATGATGCCCAACATGATGTCGTCGTGATGCGGTCCGGTGTGATAGATGTTTTGCCCATAGTCGATGACCTTGCCGCGCTGGAGCTTATTCTTCACGGAATCAATGACATCCTGCACGGTTTGGAGACTTACATTGGGAATTTGGCTGCACCATTTGTCGTCTTGTAGGTCTTCCAAAGTGAGGTTGTGCGCATATTTGTCGATGCGGTTGCAAAGGTCGATAATGGCACGTTCGGTTTTCTCGAAATTCCAAGGCGTTGACAGATAATAGCGTTCCACCGAGTCTTCAAGTTTGCAGGCGCTGCCTTCGGTGAGGTAGAACCGTCCGTTTTCGAGGCGTTGCAATGCCGTGGCAGGGTAGACGGCGGTCATCTTGCTTTCGAGACTGGCTTTCACAATGTCGGCATTGGTTTCGCCTGCGGCAAAAATGATGACGGTGGCGTTTGGATTGTAAGTGATTGTCTCCAAGCCGATTGTAATCACCAAACGTCCCTTCGCCACGTTGATGCCGCCCAAGGTTGTAGCTGCATCGGCTTGGGTCTCAAAGTTGGTTTGCGTGAGGCGTGTGGTGGTGAAAAGGTCGGAACCTTTGATGTTATACGCAATGTGCCCATCTGGACCAATCGGACTGAGATAAAATCCGATGCCGCCTAATTTTCTGATTTTGTGTTCGTAGCGAGAGCACCAATCATCAATCATGAAGATAGATTGTTTCAGCGTTTCCTCTTCGGGTTTGGCTTCTCGGCTGCGCAGAGTGAGGTCGATTTTGAAATCTGGGAAGATTTCCTTGTAGGTGTTGCCGCCGTCAAGCAGAATTTCGTCGGAGTTAATCAGCCAGGCTTTTTCAATGTCGAGGCCGAAGCCTTTGATGTAGTTTTCCATGACGAAATTGTAGGCCGAGTTGTGCTGCAAGGGCGAAATCGGATAGAACTCATCGCTTTGCACGAAATGCAAGCCTTTCAGACTTGGTTTTTTGATGGTTCCTAAACCGTGTTCTTGCAGAAGTTGCTGAATTTCATTGCTTTCCCAATTGTCCAAAATCTGATGCGTGAAACGGATGAAAAGACTGGCGTGCTTGTCGGCTGGCAGACTGATGACGCCGTCAGGGTTTTCCGACACCCATTCGATGAAGCGCAAGGCCATCATCAGGCTGAGTTTCGGCAAGTCGGGTGCAATAATATAAGGTGTCGTTGTGCTGATTTTATCGATGCCTGAAATTTTCAGGAAACTTTGTTCTACTTTGGAAAAAGTGTTCATTTTCAATGTGTAAGTAACTGTTAAAGATTAAATTTCAATTTGGATTTCGAGGCTTCGAGGTCTCGGGAATTCGAGGTTGAGGGATGTTAAGTGTTCCCTAGACCTCGTTGTCTCGTGTTCCCGAAATCTCGTGACCTCGCGACCTTGTTTTTCAATATGTAAACTGAATTTGCTCATCTACTTATAATCAGAATCGCCAATTCGGGTCGTCGGTTCTTTCGTTTTCGAGAATATGTTTTAATTCTTCAAATATTTCTTTGTTGCTGTCAATCAAATTGTTGCTTTCGGTCGGGTCGTCTTTTATGTTGTAAAGTTCAAAAATAGGTTCGCCACTCACATTGAGTTTGATGAGCTTCCAATCGCCCTTTCTCACGCATTGCGCACCGCCGTTTTCCTGAAATTCAAAATAGAGGTAATCATGTTCCGATTGAGATTTTCCAAACAATAGAGGCTTGATGCTAATGCCGTCACATTCAGGTTTTTCCGCACCGATGAGTTCGGCGAAAGTGGGCAGATAATCCCAAAAGGCAAACATGAAATCGCTTTGTGTGTCGGGACTGATTTTGCCTTTCCAAGCCATCACGGTAGGGATGCGGATGCCGCCTTCGTAGAGGTCGCGTTTGTAGCCGCGGTAAATGCCGTTGCTGTTGAAGAAATCGGGATTGTTACCACCTTCCCAATGTGGGCCATTGTCGGAGGTGACGATGATTAAAGTGTTGTCAATCATGTCTGTTTCTTTCAGTTTTTCTACGATTTGACCGACATAAAAATCATATCGCGACACCATGGCAGCGTAAGCGGCAAGTGGCTCGTTTTGAGAGCCGTATCCGCCGATGCGGAACGATTTGCAGCCGTAATCGCAACCTTGGTAGGGCGTTTCCTTGAAATTGCCTTCGTATTGCTGAAGCAGACTGTCGTTAGGCGCAATCAGTTCGGCATGGGGCAAAATGCAAGGCACGAAAAGGAAGAAAGGCTCGTTTTTGTGATTTTCAATGAATTGCAGCGTAAGTTGCTGAATGGTGTCGGGTGCGTAAGTTCCGTTGTTTGCTTTTGCGTTGGCTTTCAGTTCAATGCGCGTCGAGTCATGGTAGAGATAATCGGGATAATAGCTGTGCGAAAGCCGCTGACAGTTGTAACCGAAAAACTCATCTACATATTGGTTTTCAGGTGCGCCTTCCGATTTGGGCGCGCCCAAACCCCATTTGCCAAAAACGCCTGTTGCATAGCCGTTTTCCTTGAAAAGGCGGAAAATCGTGTTGGTGTTTTCGGGCAGCGCCATTTGGCCTTCGGGATAGATTTCAAAGTTGCCGCGAATCGGGGCGTGGCCGCTGTTGAGACCGGTCAGGAGGCAGGCGCGAGAAGGTGCGCTGACGGTGGTGCCGGAGTAGCTTTGCGTGCAAATCATGCCTTCCTTGGCCAAAGCGTCGATGTTGGGAGTCTTGATGATTTCCTGCCCGAAACAGCCGAAATCGCCATAACCCAAGTCATCGGCCAAAATGAAAACGATGTTGGGCTTTTCGGCGGTTTGCTCATTGCTTTTGTCTGTGTTACAGGCTGTTAATGCCGAAAGCGTGGCGGCTGATATCAGGGTGACTTGCTTGAGTTTCATCGTAAAACGGATTTATTTGCAAAAGTAGCATAATAGATTGAAGAAAAACACAAATTACCATAAATTAACCGATAATTATTTGCTGTTTCAATTTTTTTTAAAAAGTAATATTCTGTGTATTTTGTAAACTATTTTTTTCTTAATTTTGCAGCTCGAAAATTTAAGCCTTTCGATACAAAATTTATGTATGCAATCAGTTAATAATTAAATAATTAGAATTAAAAAGTATCATTTAAGTAATGAAAACGAAGAAAAAGATTCTTTCCTTGATTATGTCGCTTGTTAT
>CALGBV010000231.1 GCA_937884015.1 uncultured Bacteroidales bacterium | reverse complement strand
CTGATGATGCCGGCAACTGGCATTCGGCAGCCGAAAGCGTTCATTTCGGCACACCGGGTTATGAAAACTCGATGATGCAAAACGTTGAGCCGACCGATGATGCCGTTACAATTGCGCCCGACCTTTTCTCGCCCGATGGTGATGGCATTGATGACAACTGCATGATTTCCTATCAGTTTGATGAGCCTGGCTATACGATGAATGTTTACATTTTTGCGGCTTCCGGACAATTGGTCAGACATTTGGCCAAAGGCGAATTGGTAGGGCAGGAGGGAAGCCTGATTTGGAACGGCACCGACGACAATAATAACCGTGTCCCGATTGGCATATATGTCGTGGTCACTGAAGTCTTCAATTTCGATGGCGTGGTGAGGAAGTATAAGAAAGGCGTGGTTGTGGCGACGCGATAAAACCTTGTTATTCTGCTGTTTTTGACAATTTCAATATTGAGTCCAAATCAATTATTGTCAGTTTGTCTTTTTGTGCTTTAAATGCTTTGTTACCATCAAAGGTGAGGAAAGGAATGTCTATTTCTCCGATTTTTGATTTCGTGTTTTTGTCGAATATGATGGTCTTTCCGCTATCGTCAATGAAAAACAATGAATCGTATGCGTAACGCAAATATTTGAAATCTTGTTTTGCATAGGTTTTTTCAATTTCAAGTGATTCGTTGATTTTCAAAATATTTCCTTCATCGGTTAAGATGAAAAACGCAGTTGTGTCAGATTGGTTGAATGTGATGTATCCTTCTTCGGCATCATCCTTCAGAAAACGATTCCCGATGGAATAGAGAAATGGACTGACTGTTTTTCCTGTGTACGTTTTTTTGGTTTGCATTTGGCCGTTATGCAAGGAACAGGCGACGATTTCGTTTTCCGAAAGCAAATAAATGCAATCGCCGCCAAGGAAATCGAAATCAATAATGGAATGTCGTGTCTTTAGTTCTGTATTAAATATTTCGTTTCCGTTTTCTCGGTTGTAGGCAGCAAAAAAAGGTTTTGCAAAATCAATGGTCTTGCCTTCCTTTTGTGCCGATCCGTTGTGAATCATATAGACAAGCGTATCATTGAAAAATAATGTCGATTTGCCACATTCCACTTCACCGAAAGCGTGGTTCCATACAAGTTTTCCGTCTTTTTTGTTTACCTTGATGATCCTGTTTTTAGAAGCAATATAAATGTAGCAGCTGTCAATCAAAGTGTTGGAAATCAATCCGCTTGTTATTGTAGCATTTCCGTTTGGGATGACATAGGTTCCGGTAAGAATACCTAACGCAAGACCACCGACGGCTCCTGCAATGGCTTTGCCATAGCTTTCGTCACCCGACGATAGGTTAATGTCCCATCCTTTTCCATTGAAAATGTTGATGGCATGTAATCCGTTTGCCACAATAAGCAATGTGCTGTCGTCAATATAACGAATTTCATCCCAACCATATTCCCTGACGATTTGGCTATTCCATTTTTCTTTGCCTGTCAGTAAATCAATACCGTACAAATGATCTCCTTCTTGGTTGTTATTGTAGCCGATTCCAATTTGATTTGAATGGTTGACATAGCAAAAACTGATATTTGCAGACCAAAGCTTGGTACCTAATTGTGTGTGATACAAGGTACTGCTTTTGCCGTCACCGGAAAAGATGTAATTGCCAAACTGATGGTAATATTCTTTTTTAAAATCAGTTTTTTTCTGCCAGTATAATTTTTCCGATTGAAGATTAATTTGGCAAGCAAGTCCATTGTCTTTCCAATATTTGTCTCTCTTGACGCCCCGCAATTGGACAAAAAGCGTATTATTTAGTGTATCAAGGTCGTAGTCGTAGATATAATCGTTAAAGCTGTATTGTGTACCATGAATAATGGAATCATTTCCATAAAACCTTCCAACAACTGATTTTTCTGTCTGGAAATAAGGTGAAGTTTGGCTAAAAGTATTGATTGATAGTAAGATGAATAGGAATACTAAGAGGTCTCTCATTATAATGTTTAATTAAGTTACATATCCATATTCGACTGTGCCATAACCTGTTTCGTATCAGGATTATAAGCTAAAAGGTTGCCCAACCCCGGTTTGTCGGTGACGAAGATGCCGTTGTCCAAAACGATGAAATCGTAATTGTCGTTCTGATTGATGACCAAGTCGATGAAACTGTAGTCGACGGGGATGTGGCCGTGGATGATTTTCTTGCCATGCGTTTTGCCGTAATCCACCTTGAAACGGCGTGTCCACATCATGCTGTGTTCGTCTTCGAAAGGATTTTCAATGTTGAAATTCATGCCTGCATGGACGAGGATGTAATCCTCCAATTCGATGTAAGGCAAGCAGTTTTTCATCCAGTCGATATAGTTTTGCGGAATTTCGCGTGGATGTTTCACCCCGAAACTTTTCAGTGTTGCTGCAGCACCGACGGCTTCCCATTCCTTCTGCTCCGTGTGTTTTGCCCCAAACAGTTTTTTCTTTTGGTCGGCTTCAAAAGCCTTGATACACATGTCTTCGTGGTTGCCCTTGATGCAAAAAACTTCGTATTCTTCCTTTTGCAGGTGCATGATGTAGTCAATCACGCCTTTTCCATCGGGACCGCGGTCGATATAATCGCCGAGCAGATAAAGTTTGTCGTATTTGCCTAAGCGCAATTGGCGTTCAACCAGTACTTTTAAAGTCTTGGCACAGCCGTGAACATCGGGGACTATCCAGCGTGATGACATGAGAAAGGGTTTTTATTGGAACAAATCGTTGAGATTCAAATCATCATATTGCTTGCGTAATTTTGTCTTGAAACTCCAACGGATGTCGGAGATGAAGCGTCGGGCCAATTCCTTGTAATCGATGAAAATGTCATACGAGAACATCAGCAGTATGGTGCCAAGTGTAGCCCAATACCATGGCAAAAGTGAAAACATGACGGCAGCACCAGCAATGGCAATCAATGGCATAAGTACGAATTTGACGCCGAAACTAACCGTATTGCCAAAGGCTGGGTCTTTGAGTTTACTTTTGATGATGGCGGTAATTACCCAAACAGGCAAAGTGGCAATGGCCGAAGCCAGAAAATAAGGCAAGCCGATAATCGCCACTAAGAATTTCCATAAGAAGTTGATGAACGGATATTTCTTTGCCGTTGATGTGACTGAAATCTTGTTCTTTACGCGCTCTTCTGCAAATTGGTTGACTTTCTCGAACAGCTGTTTTGCTTCCTCGGGGTGCTCTTCCTTGTATTGCAGCACTTTATCAACGGTATTCCGGTTGCGTTGCATTTTTTTCAGCAGGCCTCCGGCTCGTTTTATGTTCTTCATTTTCACGATTTCCCAGGTCGCGTCGTAATCTTCGTCATCAGGGATGAAGGTGAACAGTTTTGAGATGCGCTCGTAGAGCATTTCGCGGAGCTGGTTCATCATCACGGCTTCGTTTTCTTCGGTTGTGTTTTTGACAAAATCAGTCACATTGATAGCTTCGCCGTAATTGATCATCGCCGTTGAACGGAAGCGGAAGTAGTCGCCGTATTCGATGGCAACTGGAACAATGTAAACCGGTTCTTCCTTGCCGAATTGCTGGTTCGAATTCAGTGCGATGTGGAAAATGCCTTTGCTCAGGCGCATAAGTGAGTGCTTGGTGCGGTGTGTGCCTTCGGGAAAGATATACAATTCAACGCGGTCGTGGACGACATCAACGGCTTTATCCAATGACTCGTCGTTGTTGCGTACGGCGGCAATACCGTTTCTCATGCGGTAGATGGGCAAAATGCGCATGAAGGTTAGCAACTTGGCTACAAAAGGTTTCTTGAAAATGTCGCCGCGGGCAATGAATACCTTTCTGCGGCGGTTTGATGCTAACAAAACTAGAGCGTCCATCAGTGTGTTACTATGGTTGACACCGAAAACAACAGCGCCATCTTTGGGCAGGTTCTTGGCTCCGTGAACCTCGAAACGGCGATAGGCTCTACGCGTATGGAAAATGTTGGTGTAGAGTTGAAAAATCGTGTAGAGTATGCTTGAATCTTGTATTTTTCTTGCCATTTTGATGGAAATTTGTGTGCGAAAGTACGAAATATAACAATTGCAAAACTTTTTTTTCTACTTTTACCGCTTTAATAACGATTGAGATGACTAAATTTCTGTACAAAATCATCCTTTTCTTGTTTCCGCTGCTGCTGGTTTGTGCCTGTCAGGAAAAGGAAAAACCAATTGAAACTGAGATTGAAACCGAAGATATTAATGTAGATACGGTAACCGTTTTAGAACATTTGCTTGAGCGTGGAAAGCTGGTCGCCGCTACCGATTTCGGCGTGTTCAACTACAGAATGTCCGATGGAAAACCTACAGGATTTGAATACGAACTGCTCAACGATTTCTGTACTTCCAACAACCTGAAACTCGAGTTGCTAGTTATAGACGACCTCGATTCCTGCCTCAGTATGCTCGATTCCTGCCAGATTGATGTGCTTGCTACGGGCATTGGCACCAACAGGGAAATGAAGCAAAAATATCTGCTGACAACACCTATCCTGACCCAGAAAAGCGTGCTGGTGCAACGTATGCCGAAACGTTGGCACGACATGTCGACGGGCAACGAAATCGAAAACCAGTTGCTCCGCTCGCCTATGGATTTGGCAGGCAAGACCATCGTTCTGCCCAAGGGAAGCCATAATATAAAGGTGTTGCAGCATCTGTCCGACGAAATCGGCGACACCATTTTCATCGTCGAAAGCGACACGCTCAACAGCCTCGATTTGGTGCGTCAGGTCTCGGAAGGCATTATCGACTATACCGTGGTGGAGGAATATGTGGCGCAGATGGCCGATGCCAATTTCAGCGGATTGGACACCAAACTTGCCGTCAGCATCGAGCAGCCATTGGGCTGGGCCTTGAAAAACCACGGAAACGACTCCTCTTTATTAATAGCGGTCAACACTTGGATTGACAATTACGAGCAAAGGAACATGCGCCGCGTGTTGGCTCGTTACGTGAAGAAAGGCAACGACTTCAAGTCGTCGAAGGCGGAATCGGAAGGCCACATTTGCGAATACGACAAGGCTATACGCAAGGTGGCGAAAAACATTGGCTGGGACTGGCGCCTGCTGGCATCCATCATCTATCAGGAATCGCGTTTCAAGCCTGATTTGGAGAGCGACAAAGGCGCATTCGGCCTCATGCAGCTCATGCCCGTGGTCATGGAACAGTACGAAATTGATTACGATGCCACGCCCGAAGAACAGCTGGCTGCTGGCGGAAAACTCATAAAGTATCTCGACAAATGCCTGGCCGACAAGGTGATGGATAGTACTGAGCGAGTGAAATTTGTGCTAGCTGCCTACAATTCGGGTCTGGGCCACATTTACGATGCCCGCCGCTTGGCCGAAAAATATGGCAAGGACCCCAATGTGTGGACTGACAACGTCGATTACTTTATCCTGAACAAATCGAAATCGCAATACTACAACGACACTTGCTGCCGCAATGGCTATCTCCGTGGCACCGAGACCTACCGTTTTGTCGATGAAGTCATGGAACGCTATGAGCATTACCGTGTGTTGGTGAATTAAAAAATGTAATTATGAAGAGGTTATTTATCATTTTGATTCTTTCATTTTTCATGGGTTTGAAAGTCGAAGCGCAGTCGTTCAACGGCGGCATTCTGGCGGGTGCTGTCACCTCACAGGTGCAGGGCGACCGTTACAGCGGTTTTCACCAGTTGGGTTGGACGGCCGGGGCTTATGTCAATCTGCCACTTTCCGACAATTTCACTTGGCAGACTGAACTGAAATATTCGCTTTTCGGCTCACATTCCGATGTGAAGGAAGTGGTGGAATATGGCATGAACCAATACGATCTGCGATTGCATTACATCGAGATGCCCATCATGTTCCGCTACAATCTTGAACGTTTCAACGTGGGCAGCCGAAGCCTCGATTTCATCACTTTGGAAATAGGCCCGAGCCTCGATTTCCTGATGCGCTATAAGGACGACACCAATACCTCGCTCAACGAAAGGGCGCCTTGGCTGTTTTTCTCCATCACTGGCAACATCGGCATTCATTTCGATTTGTCGGAACGTTGGGGCATAGGCGTGCGCTCCATGAACTCGCTGACGCCTATCCGCATCAAGGGCGATGTGCCGCTTTTCTCTTTCGGACATTATTACAACGTTGCACTGCAAGCCGTCGTCACCTATAATCTGAAGGCTCCGAACAAGTAGAAATATTATCAATATTCCTTTTCAATCCCTCAAACCCAGCTCGTTTTACCGCCGAGTTGCCAAACAATTCCTTGAACTGGTTTTCATCAAGATGCTGCCAATCGGTTTTGCGCATGGCGAGAAGTCTTTCCGAGGGTTGGAAATCTTTTTCCTGATTGGACAGCGAAAAACGGTTGTAGGGACACACGTCCTGGCAGATGTCGCAACCGTAAATCCAATCGTTGAAACGAGTGTCAGCGGAGTTGAAATCGCCTTTATATTCAATCGTGAGGTAGGAAATGCACTTCCGCGCGTCGAGCTGGAAGGGTGCTTTCAAAGCTCCCGTGGGGCAGGCGTCGATACAGCGTGTGCAACGCCCGCAATGGTTCGGAATGATGTTGCCGACGGGTTCTATATCAATTGGAAGCAGTATTTGACCGATAAAGAGGAAGGAGCCTTTTTTTGGGTGGATGAGGCAGGTGTTTTTGCCGATGAAACCCAAGCCGCAGCGCACCGCCCAAGCGCGTTCAAGTACGGGTGCCGAATCAACGAAAATGCGTGTGTTCTCTAATTTCCCGGTTAGGGTTTCGATTTGCGCCAGCAATTGACGGAGTTTCTGCTTCACCACATCGTGATAGTCGTTGCCGTAGGCGTATTTGGCTATCTTGAAGTTGTCGTCAGCAGGTAGTGTTTGCTTTGGAAAATAATTGTAAAGCACTGAAACAATGGTTTTTGTGCCTTCGTTGAGCAAACGTGGGTCGTAGCGTTTTTCCTTATTGCGGTTGAGGTAATCCATTTCGCCCTGACAGCCTTCGGCAAGCCATTGCTCCGTGCGACAGGCATCGTCTTTCAGGAAGTCGGCCTTGGCAATGCCACAAGCCTCAAAGCCGAGCTTTTCGGCCTGAGTGATGATGTGTTGGGAAAGGTTGGTGGACATGGAGCTATAAGCTTTAAGCCGTAAACTATAAGCCAATAGCCAGCAGCTAATGGCTAAGAACTGAAGGCTGAAAGCTAAAAGTTAATCAGAACGGAGCGATGGTGAAGCCAACCGATAGTGGGCAAATGGCTGGCGCTTCGTGGCCTAACTCGAACACGCGCGACATCTGGTAGGCACAGTAGGCACTGAACCACTTGTAGCCGACACGGAATGTTGCAGCGTAGGCATAGCGTTCCAGATTGCTGATGCGATTGTATTCTTCGCGGATAATAACGCCGTCCTCATTTGGGCCAACATATTTCGTCTTGCCGCCAACACGGATGCCGAACTTGAATCCGACGCCGATTTTCCAAGCGTCCTTGATGCGGAAACGGAGTTCCAAAGGAATATCGACATAGGTAGGATTCACCTTGTAACGCTTGAAGTTCGATTCGTCGCGGTACTGAATGAATTGCAATGTATCGGTGGCATACGGGTTGGCGATACGGCTATAGGAATAGTAGTTGTGCGAGCTCATGCCCACGCCAATGCCTACGGTATGTTTCGTGCTTTCGCCTAATGGGAAATTGTAGGTCAAAGCCATGCTGAAGCCTTGGTTGAAGCCTCGTGCATCCCAATTCTGGTTTGTTTGCAGCTGGAAATCAGAGAAAAAGTCGAAGTTCATTGTGACTTTGTTATCGGTTTTGTTGGCAATCAGCTGGGCGTATGAACCCACTGACAAAACTAAGGCGAGAAGTGTGAATAATACTTTCTTCATATTAGAACTGTTTGCTTTTGAAACGACAAAAGTAGGAATATATTTTGAATGGATTGTCTTTATTTGAAAAAACTATCCATTGCGGCGTGCCAAAATCTCAGCGCGTTTGTCGAGCAGGGCGTCGATTTCGTCTTCCGAGAGTTGCGGGTTGCGGAGTTGCTCATCGATGGTGGATAGCAGCGAATCGTAGCGCTCGTTGGTGTCGGCAATGTCTTTCAGTTCCTTTTCCTTGCGCGTGACGACTTCTTCGGCGGTAGGTTTTTGCGGTTCAAAGCCCAAGTCAGGACCTAATTTGTCTTTCATTTCGCCCACGATGACCGAGACGATTTTCTTGGTGAAAGGGTCGAGTTTGTATATCTCAATCTTCATGTCGTCCTTCAGTTCATCGAATTGCGACATGAACATTTTCAGTTGTTCCAATTGCTGCGGGTCAACGCCGGGGACGCTCGAAAGGTCCTGTTTCTCCATCAGTTTCTTCAGCATGTTGAGCAAATCCTCTAATTCGTTGTTGAAATTTTCGTCTTCCATATCAATTGTTCATTTTTCTCGTGTGCAAAGTTACGCTCAAAATCCGTTCCAAATGCAAAGGAAATGCTTTTTTGCGAAAAAGCGTGTCAATTTGGCAAAAATTTGCGAATATTGCAGTTTTCAAAAGCATTGACTATGGATTTTCAAACCCTTAAGATACAACTTGGCGAGAGTATGGCATGGATCAATCTGGATCGTCCGGAGGTGCGTAACGCCATGAATCCCATCATGATTGCCGAACTTACCGAGGTTTTCAGTTGGCTGAACAGTCGCGATGACATTCGTGTCATTATTATTAAAGGTAATGGCAAGTCGTTTTGCGCCGGCGCCGATTTGAACTATATGAAGGAGATGGCGACCTACAGCCGCAACCAGAATTTCAACGATGCCAAACGGCTTTCGGATCTGTTCAAGTCCGTTTATTTCTGCAACAAGGCGGTCATTGCCGATGTCCACGGCGCCTGCATTGGCGGTGGCAACGGCATTGCGGCAGCCGCCGACATCGTGATTGCCGAAACCAATACGAAATTTGCCTTTTCCGAAGTGAAGTTGGGCATCACGCCGGCCACCATTTCGCCTTTCGTGGTGCAACGTTGCGGCATGGCTGCGGCGCGTGAACTTATGCTTACGGGACGAGCGTTTACGGCTGCCGAAGCCCATGCTTTCAAGCTGGTGAACGAAGTGGTTGATGAATCGGAAATGATTGATGCCGAGCGAAAATACATCGCTCATTTCCTGCAAGCCTCGCCCGATGCCGTGGCCAACTGCAAGAGCCTTTTGCGCTCGATTTCGGGTTTGGCCAATCCTTACGACAGTCTGTTCGATTACACCGCCTCTGCCATTGCCGACCAGCGCATTTCCGAGGCTGGTCAGGAAGGCATGAAGGCGTTTCTGGAGAAACGGGAACCTAAATGGAGGGTTTGATTTGCCGTAAAGGATTTGGAATCAGAATGTATTGCCGGTTATAGTTTTGCCAAGACAATGGATACATTGTCGTAGCCTCCCGCTTCGCAGGCTTTTTCTTTCAGCTTTTCGGCGAGATTGTTTTCCATTCTGTCTTCGGTGAGGCCTTCGCTCAGTATGGATTCTATCTCGTCATCGGTGAGCATATCGGTGAGGCCGTCGGAGCATATCAGGATTACGTCGTCTTCAATGATTTTGTTGGTCATGTCATCGACAAGAATCATCCCATCTAATCCACCGCCGAGGCAATTGAGCAGCGCTTTGCTTGCTTCGGGATTGTTGGTGAGACCTCTTTCGGTTTGGTCGGTTGTCAGTTGCTTCAGCATTCCGTCGCGGAAACGGTAGGTGCGGCTGTCGCCTGAGTTGAGCAGATAAGTCTTGCCATAGAACCACACCAAGCCCGTAAGGGTGCAGCCCATAGGCTTTTCCTGGCCTTGGTCGCAGGCGGTGCTGTTAAGCTTGAAAGAAATGTATTTGGCGGCCTTGTTGACATCGTCATGGAAGCTGTCGGTTTTTATTTCCTGTCGGGCAAACTGTCCTTTCAGTTCGCTGAGCGCTATCTCGCTGGCTTCCTCACCTTTTTCATGGCCTCCCATGCCATCGGAGAGGAGCAGGAAGAAACAGACATTCTCTTTTTGCACGTCCACAGAGAGTGAAAAGGCGTCGTCGCGCAGGAAATAGCCGTTTATCGAGATGGCGTCTTCATTGTTGTCGCGCACCATGCCTTTGTCGCTTATTGCTTGAATGTTGATTTTCATTGCACGTCGAAATCAATGGTTGCTATCGTAAGTTTGTCGCCAATGTGGAGCGGGGTGGCTGTTCCCGGTGCCAGTTTCACATCGTTGATGTAGGTGCCGTTGGTCGAGCCGTTGTCGATGACCATCCAGCCCGATGCGTTGTGCATGAACTTTCCGTGGTTGCCCGAAATGTATTTGCATGAGGCAAATTCAGGATAAATGCCCGAGGTGCGTCCGAATTGTCCTTCGCGAAGGGTCAGTGCCCAGCCGTTGCCGATTATTTTCGTAGGCTCGCTTGGGCCGCCGTTCACCACAGTGCCTTGTGGTGCTGGGGATTGGATGTATATCCTGCCAGGCACCAGGTCGGAGCCGCAAACCGGACATTCCCTGCCACGGTTGGGCTTGGGACGCTTACATTCGGGGCACCACATCAGTTCGGTGCCGCATTGGTCACAGAAAGCGCTGTCATCGGGAATCATGGCCCGACAGTTTGGACATTGTGTCATATTACATCCTCCATTGTTATCGTTTTACGTTCTTCTTTGGTATGTGGTTGCCCATCTTCAGCCAGTCGTGCCGAAAGGTTCTCGACGATTTCTTCAAACAGGTTGCGTGCTTCGCGCCCGTTGCCGAATGAGCCATCGCGGTTCTGGTATTTCTGCAAGAGTTTGGCATAAACGGCGTTTTCGGCCATTTGGTCTTCCAAGGTGTAACCGCCTTTTTGGGCATTAATCATGAATATCTTGAACAGTTCGTCAGGGCTGTAGTCTTCGAAGATGATGCGGTTTCTTTCGGGGAAACGTGACTCGAAGCCGCTGTTTTGGTTCAAGACGAGCTGCATTTCACGGGTGTATCCTGCCGCAATGCAAACGAACTTGCCTTTTCGGTCTTCCATAAGTTTCACCAAAGTGCTGAGTGAGCTGTTTCCAAACTGGTCTTCGGTGAGCCGATAAGCTTCATCGATGAAGAGTATGCCACCCATGGCGGTGTCCACTACGTGTCTGGTGATGGCTTCGGTATCGCCGACATAGCGTCCCACGAGGTCTTCCTTTGAGACTTCCACAACCTTTGGCGATGGCAAGGCTCCCATGGAATAGAGGATTCTGCCCATAAGGCGGGCCACGGTGGTCTTGCCTGTGCCCGGATTGCCGAGGAAAAGGTAATGGCCGAGGCGGATTTCGGGACGGCGGTTCTCATCGCGGGCTATCTCAATCTCGTTATTGATGGTATGGGCGAGTTTAGTCAGGGCTTCTTTCACTCCGCTTAGGCCGACAAGGGCGTTAAGTTCTGCCAGGCAGTCGCCGATGCTCAGTTTTTCAGGTTCTTCGTAAGGAATATCTTCCGATATGACATGATGCAGGATTTCATCGGTCCACTGGTCGCGTGGTATCTTGCTCAAGCGGTTGTTGATGTTCTCCCTTGTCTTTTGCACCATCTTGATGGCTTCGCCGGCGTTGCCGAACTTTTCATCTTTCATGGCCACCATGTTCTGGAACATCTGCAAGGCTTTCATCCTGACTGCATCGTCGTGCAAGGTCAGTTTTTTCTTCCTGATGGCTCTCTCGTATATCTCAAGCAGTTCTTCCGCGGTGTAATCGTCGATATGAATGGTCTCGGTGAAACGCCGTGCCAATCCGCTGTTGGCATTGAGAAATTCCGACATTTCCTTGGGATAACCGGCGCAAATCACGGCAAATTTGCCAGCTTCGTTTTCCATGCGCGTCATCAGTAGCTCGATGGCTTTTTTGCCTTCAGGATTTGTTATCTGGCCCGATTCGTCCATTGGCACGAGTGCGTAAGCCTCATCGAGGAAAAGCACGCCGCCCATAGCCTCGTTGATGGCATCGTTCATTAGTTTGTCGGAATTGTTTGCGTACTTGCTTATAATGTCTTTCGGCACTTTTTCCACTACGCGGTCGGTAGGAATGAGACCTAAAGCCTTGAATATCTTGCCGAATGTGCGTGCTACGGTGCTTTTTCCCGTTCCCGGATTGCCGGTGATGATGAAATTGAGTTTTTCCATATCCTCCTCGCTTTCGCCCAGTTCGACGAGTTCTTTTTGCACGGCGGCTTTTGTTGCAATGCGTCGGATGGCATCTTTCACGGCTTTCATTCCCACGAAACTGTCAAGTTCCTTCATCACGTCATCAACCGACAGTTCCTTAGTATCGGCTTCCCCGACAATGTCGGCGTAGGTGAACTGGTTTTCAACGAAATCAGGCTGACCTTTGCGCAGACGGTGGCGTTTTACCGCCAAGTCGAAGAGGTTGCGCACATCGCGTGCATTGCCGAAGGTGTCGGTGCGGCGCAGATACATCCTGTCGAAGACTTTTGGAAGCATTTCGTTGGCTTTACGGTCAAGGGTGAAAGTGGTTTCCTCATCGTTGTGGGTGAGCATCATGCGGAACAGTTGTTCCAGTTCTCTGGGCTGATAGTCGGGAAATTCTATCGTTACGTTGCAACGCGACTTGATGCCTTCGTTCATGCGAACGAGTTTGTCCATATCCTTGGTATAACCGGCAAGAATGCAGACAAATTCACCCTTGCGGTTTTCGAGTATGGGCAGCAAGGTATTGATGGCATCCATGCCGAAGCCATTGCCATCATCGGAAGCGAAAGCGTAGGCTTCATCGATGAAGAGTACGCCATAGAGGGCCGAATCAATGACCGCATTGGTCTTGACAGCAGTCTGTCCGACATATTCAGCAATGAGACCCGAACGATCGGTCTCCACCAGATGGCCTCTTTTGACAATGCCGAGATCCTTGTAGATACGAGCGAG
>CALGBV010000230.1 GCA_937884015.1 uncultured Bacteroidales bacterium | reverse complement strand
TTGTGCTGCTTGTGGTCGGAACTATCGTCACGGTGTTCACGGTTTTCTATTTTGGTCGTCACCTAATGAAAAAGGACTGGTTCGAAAAATCGATATTTGCATGGGGCTGGTGGACGGGCACCATGGCCATGGGCATTGCGCTTTTGCGTATCGTCGACCCGAAAATGGCTTCGAAGGCCCTCGATGACTATGCGCTCGCCTATCTGCCTTGCGCTCCCGTCGAAATTGTGTTGATTTCCTTGGTGCCTTTGATGTTTGCCAATGGTAAAGGCTTGTGGTTGATGTTGGTCTGTCTTGCCATATCGCTCGCCTTGCTGTTTTTGGCACGCCGCCTCAAATGGTGGATTCCGAAAAATGATTTAATGTCGAATAAATAAACTGAATGTAAAATGAAACGTTTTTCTTTGTTTTTTGTGGCTTTGATGTTTTCAAGCGCACTTTTTGCCCAGCAGGATACGTTGCCGGCTCCATCGGTCTATCGCGTTAATGGCGTGTCGTTCAAGATGGTAAGGGTCGAAAAAGGTGATTTCTGGATGGGGGCGCAACATCTTGATACTGCCGATTTCAATTACGACAGACTCTCGCAAAGTGATGAATTGCCGGTGCATAATGTGAAGATTAAGGAAGATTTTTATATCGGTCAGACCGAGGTGACGCAAAAACTTTGGAAGGCCGTGATGGGCGATAATCCGAGCAAGAAAAAATGTCCGAAACGTCCGGTGGAAAACGTGTCATATTACGATATTCAGGAGTTCCTGAAGATTTTGGACAGTCTGACGGGCATGAATTTCCGCCTTCCGACCGAAGCGGAGTGGGAGTATGCAGCGCGTGGCGGCAAAAATTCGCGCAATTATATTTTTAGTGGCAGTAAGGAGGCTGAGCGCGTGGCTTGGTTTACAGAAAATGCCCGCAAGACGAAGAAAGTTGGCAAACGAAGCCCCAATGAATTAGGCATTTACGATATGTCGGGCAATGTGTGGGAATGGTGCGATTCGCCCTATCGTTTTTATGATGCCAAACGCAATGCCAATTTAGGCCGCGATGGACAGATGTATTGCATCCGAGGCGGTGCCTGGCAGTTGCCGAAGACGACTTGCCGCGTGACTTGGCGTGGCAAACGTATGCCCGATTCGGGCAATTCATTCGGCGGTTTCCGCTTGTGCCTCGATTCAAAGTATGTCAAGGAGGAAACACCAGAACTAGAAATGATTAAGGCCGCCGATGAAACGCAGGAAGCCGTCGAGCCGAAAATGTCGAAGAAAGAAAAACGCGAGACGAAAAGAGCAGCGCGTAAGGCTGCAAAGGAAGCAGAAGAAGCACAGGAAAACACGGACGAAGGTAAGGAATGAAATCCTTTTTCAAAATAGCGTTCTTCATTTTTGTCTTTTTGCCTTTGGTGACATTTGGGCAGCAGGTGCGTGTTGATGGCGGAAAAGCTTTGTCGTTTCCATGGGTTGGTGGTTTGAATGCCTGTCAGTTCGGCTCCATCGACCTTGATTTTGACGGCAAAAACGACTTGGTGGTTTTCGACCGTCAAGGCAACCGCTTGTCTTGTTTTGTAAATCGTGGTGGAATCGGTGAAATTCGTTATGAATTTGACAATCAGTATGCTAAGGCTTTTCCGAAAATCGATGACTGGATGATTTTTGCAGATTATGATGGCGATGGCCGCAACGATATTTTCACCTATTCCAAAGGTTGGGCGGGCATTAAGGTCTATAGGAATGTCTCTGCTGATTCGTTAGCTTTTGAGTTGGTTAAATCGCCCTATCTGACTTCTCTGCAAGGTGCGGGCGAGGTGAACATTATGGCTACATACGCTGATTATCCATCTATTGTCGATGTGGATGGCGATGGCGATTTGGACATTCTCACCTTTGGCATTTTGGGCACTTTCATCGAAAAACATCAGAATCTTTCCGTGGAAAAATACGGCACTCGCGATTCCTTGATTTTTGAACGCAACGATTACTGTTGGGGAAGAGTGGCTGAAAGTGAGGAAGATAACAGAATGTATTTGGACACTTGCCTCTTTGGAAAAACGATAATGGAAGAGCCTTTCCGCCATCGTGGGGCGACGGTTGCGGTGCGCGATTTAAACGGCGACGGCCTTCTGGATATGCTCTTGGGTGATGTCGATTATCCGGGTTTGATTTACCTTCAAAATGGCGGCACTTTGGATGCGGCTTTGATGACAAGCCAGGAAAACCGCTTTCCATCGCAACAGCCTGTAAATCTGTTTTCTATGCCGATGCCGTTTTTCATTGATGTCAATAATGATGGCTTGGAAGATATGATTGTTTCGCCTTTCGACCCTAATCCTTTGTCAGCGGAAGGGCAAAATAGTGTGTGGCTTTATTTGAATTTTGGGACGAATGAAAATCCTGATTTCCAGTTGTATACAAAATCGTTTCTGCAAGATGAAATGTTGGATTTCGGCACGGGTTCTTATCCTGTTTTTGCTGATGTTGATGCCGATGGCTTGACCGATTTGCTGGTCGGCACAATAGGCAACATTGATTCCACCTATTATATTTATGGTTCGTTGCAAACGCATCGCTCGGCGCAAATGGCTTTTTTCAAGAATGTGGGAACAACGAATAACCCTGTTTTCCAGCTTTTTGATGATGATTTCGGAAACTTGAAATCCTTTAAAACAAGCGGTTTGGTTCCGGCTTTCGGCGATTTGAATGATGACGGAAAACTGGAAATGCTGGTCGGCACATCGGAAGGTAATATTTTATTTTTCAATGCTGATTTTCAGTTGCTTGACAATGATTTCTTGCATTATGAAAAGACTTGGTCGGCGCCTTGTCTTTATGATGTTGATGCTGACGGCACTTTGGATTTAGTGGTTGGCAATGCCAATGGAAAACTGACTTTGTATCAGGGATTTAATGAAAACGGAAATGTCAGTTTCGCTTTTGTAACCGATGAATGGGGTGGGGTGGATGTGCGCGATTATTCGGCTTCGTATTTCGGTTACAGCGTGCCGTCGTTTTTCAAAAACGGAGTTGAAACCTTTCTTTCTGTCGGCTCGGAACAAGGAAAAATGTTTTTGTATAAGTTGAACAGCGATGGTTTGCCGTTTGAGGAAATTTCCGAAGAATGGCAGCGGTTTGTGCCTAATTTCGACAATCATTTCGGATTGCGTTGTGCTGCGGCATTGTCCGATTTGAATAATGACGGAAAAATGGAAATGATGGTCGGGAATTATGCCGGAGGCTTGCAGCTGTTCAATGCGGAAATCAATGTGAATCAAAGTGTTGATGAAATGGTGGAGGGAGTGCTGGTTTATCCGAATCCTGCAAAATCCGTTTTGACGATTGTCGGAAGAGAAATTGGCCAAATCGGGGTTTATGATGTTTTAGGTCGCTGCCTGATACGAAGAAATGCCGCTTCCGATGAAACGACGATTGATGTAACTGATTTGGCTTCGGGGATTTATCTTTTGCAAATGAATTGCAATTCGGGCAGGATGAAATATGTCCGATTCATCAAGGAGTAAGCCGGATTTTCTTTTGCCTGTAATTGATGACGGCCTTGTGTTTCACTAGCAAGTCGCCGCCGATGATGCCGTCGATTTTCGGCAAATGGACTTTTTCGTACGATTCGTAGATGTTTTCTAAATCCAAGGCTACGGCGTTGTAATGGAGGATTTCCAAGTCGCCCAAATTCAGTGTCTCGATGTCGAAAGTGGCGCTTTCCAATTCGTTGCCACCCACGCCTGCCGTGATGCCTTCTTTTTTCTCAAATTGCGGATTGTCAATAAAATTGGCGATGTTTTTCGGGTCGAAAACGGAACGCGAAGCGCCTGTGTCGACGAGGAAGTTGGCTTCCTTACCATTGATTCGGCCTTGAATCATGATATGGAAGCCATCTCCTTCGATGTCGAGAATCTGTGTCGGTATTTCGATGTAACGCCTCATTTTAGAAGTTCGGTTTGAGGGCGTATTTCTCGTAGAATGCCTTGATGATGGCTACAGCTTCTTCCTTGGTGTCGACGAGGTGGAACATGTCGAAATCCGATTCGTTGATCATTTTATGTGAAAGCAGTCGGTCTCTCAGCCATTGAATCAGTCCGCCCCAGTATTCTTTTCCGACGAGGACGATAGGGAAGTCGACCATTTTGTCGGTCTGGATAAGGGTGAGGGCTTCGAAAAGTTCGTCCAAAGTGCCGAAGCCGCCGGGCATGGCGATGTAGCCTTGCGCATAGCGCATGAACAGGGTTTTGCGGACGAAGAAATAATTAAAGCCGATTTCCTTGTCGGGGTCGATGTAGATGTTGCCGTGAGGTTCGTGAGGCAGTCGGATGGTGAGTCCAACGCTGGTGGCTTTGCCTTGGTTGGCGCCTTTATTGGCAGCTTCCATGATGCCGGGACCGCCGCCAGTGATGACGCCAAAACCTATCTTGGTAATTTCTTCGGCGATTTCTTCGGCAAGTTTATAATAAGGGTCTTCGGGTTTGGTGCGTGCCGAACCGAAAATGGCCACGCAAGGGCCGATGTTCGACAAACGGTCCATGCCTTCGACAAATTCCGACATGATTTTGAAAACCGACCATGAATCGTGTGTCTTTATGTCGTTCCAAGTCTTTTGCTGGAAGCTTTTTTTGATGATTTCTTCTTCTCTTTTAGTGATTGCCATATTGCAAATGATTGAATTGTGCTGCAAATTTAGAAAAAAAAGCACAATTCTGAGTGCCGTTTGTAAAAATGTGGTACTTTTGCAGCGCAATGCGAATGTAG
>CALGBV010000229.1 GCA_937884015.1 uncultured Bacteroidales bacterium | reverse complement strand
CTTCGAAAGGCAGCGAACCGCGCAGCATTTATGGCAAAATCGTCGCCGAAGCCGACCGCCTCATCATACCCGAAACCGTCATTCAACGCACCATCCAATTTGGATTGGACCATTATCCCGAATTTGACAAAGATGTTCAGTATCAGCGTTTTCACCAGCACATGATGGAGAAATATGCCGATGGCGGCTACCTGAAGTTATGGCTGCCCGAATCGGAAAATGCCGCCAAATTGGAGGAACTCAGAAGCATCATCCGCGATGAGGAAAAACTCAAGGCTTGCTTTGAAACGGAATATCAGAAATTGAAGCAATAGTTTTTCTAAAAGTCTATTTGTCCAATTGTCAAAATGTCCATAAGTCCAAAAGTCTAATTGTCCAATTGTCAAAATGTCCATAAGTCCAAAAGTCTAATTGTCCAAAAGTCTAACTGTCCAAAAGTCTAACTGTCCAATTGTCAAAATGTCCATAAGTCCAATTGTCTAATTGTCCATTTATCTTCCATCGTCATTTATTCTTCCCAAATTCCCTATCGTTCCAAATAAATTCATACCTTTGCACCCAAATTTTTGAATACTATGTTTGAAGGATTAAGCGAGAAACTTGAACGCTCGTTCAAGATATTGAAAGGCCAAGGCCGCATCACCGAAGTCAACGTGGCCGACACCATGAAGGAAATCCGTCGCGCATTGCTGGATGCCGATGTCAGTTATAAGATTGCAAAAGACGTCACTAACAACATCAAGGAGAAGGCTTTAGGTCAGGAAATCCTTACCGCTGTGAAGCCTGGCGAAATGATGGTCAAGATCGTCCACGACGAGTTGGCCGAACTGATGGGCGGCGAAGCTACCGAAATCAACCTCAAAGGACAGCCAAGCATCATCCTCATCGCTGGTCTGCAAGGTTCCGGTAAAACCACTTTCTCCGCCAAACTGGCTTCCTACCTGAAACGCAAGAAGAGCAAGAACGTGCTGCTCGTGGCTGGCGACGTTTACCGTCCGGCTGCTATCGACCAGTTGAAGGTCCTCGGCGAACAGGTTGAAGTTGAAGTATATAGTGAAGAAGGCAACAAGAATCCAGTTCAGATTGCCTTGAACGCCATTGAACATGCAAAGCGCCAAAACAAGCACGTTGTCATCATCGATACCGCTGGCCGTTTGTCCGTTGACGAGCAGATGATGGACGAAATCGCCAACATCAAAGAAGCTGTTCAACCTCATGAAACGCTGTTCGTTGTCGACTCCATGACCGGTCAGGATGCCGTCAACACGGCCAAGGCCTTCAACGACCGTCTTGATTTCGATGGCGTGGTGCTGACCAAGCTCGATGGTGACACCCGTGGCGGTGCCGCCTTGACCATCCGCACCGTCGTCGAGAAACCTATCAAGTTCGTCGGTATCGGCGAAAAGATGGATGCCTTGGATGTCTTCTACCCGAAACGTATGGCCGACCGTATCCTCGGCATGGGTGATATCGTCTCTCTCGTTGAACGCGCCCAAGAGCAGTTCGATGAGGAAGAAGCCAAGAAATTGCAGAAAAAACTGGCCAAGAACGAGTTCAACTACAACGACTTCCTGAAGCAAATCCAGCAAATCAAGAAGATGGGTAACCTGAAAGATCTGGCCAGCATGATTCCAGGCATGGACAAGGCTTTGAAAGGCGAAGAGATTGACGACGACGCTTTCAAGAGCATCGAAGCCATCATCTACTCCATGACGCCAGCCGAACGCGAAAATCCAGCCTTGCTCAACGGCAGCCGCCGCAAGCGCATTGCCCTCGGCAGCGGCACATCCATCGTCGAAGTCAACCGCCTCGTCAAGCAATTCGAAGAGACCTCAAAGATGATGCGCATCATGACGACCGGTGGCGGCAAAAAAGCCATGCGCATGATGAGCGCCATGAATGCAAGAAGAAGATAATGTTTTTTTCAGGTTCCAGATTTCTTAATCTTGAATCTTTAAATCTTGAATTTTTAAATTTTAAATCTTTAAATCTTAAATCAAAGAAGATGAACAAGATAATTGACGGCAAAGCCATTGCCGAACAAATGAAAAAAGAAATCGCTGCCGAAGTTGCAGACATGATTGACCATGGCATGGATGCCCCGCATTTGGCAGCCATTATCGTTGGTGAAGACGGCGCAAGCCAGACCTACGTCGCATCAAAGGAAAAAGCCTGTCACTCCGTCGGCATGACTTCATCGGTCTACCATCTTCCGGAAAGCACCACCGAACAACAGCTGCTTGAAACGATTGACTTCCTGAACAAAGACCCCGAAATCAGCGGATACATCATTCAACTCCCTCTGCCAAAGCACATTAACGAAACAAAAGTCATCAATGCGATAACACCTGAAAAGGATGTCGACGGTTTCACAAGCATCAATGCAGGCAGAATGCAGTTAGGTCTCCCCTGCTTTGTTCCGGCTACTCCTTTTGGCATCGTTGAACTCATCAAGCGTTCTGGCGTTGACACCGTTGGCAAAAACGTCGTCGTTTTGGGCCGTTCAAATATCGTTGGCACACCTGTGGCCGTCCTTCTGTCACGCAAAGGTTTCGACGCAACCGTCACCTTGTGTCACAGCAAAACACAGAATCTGGCCGAAATCACACGCCAAGCCGACATCATCGTGGCCGCCATCGGCAAACAAGGTTTTGTGACCGCCGACATGGTGAAACCTGGCGCAACCATCATCGACGTTGGC
Organism: uncultured Bacteroidales bacterium; assembly: GCA_937884015.1. Lineage (GTDB taxonomy): Bacteria > Bacteroidota > Bacteroidia > Bacteroidales > F082 > Limimorpha. Next base: position 1,166 of record CALGBV010000229.1, on the reverse strand, counting down.
ATTCACCGCATCAGCGCACCCGACACACCTAAAGGTTATGTCATCAAAGGCGATGTCGACTACGACGAAGTATCAAAAATAACCGGAAAAATCACCCCTGTTCCTGGTGGCGTAGGTCCAATGACCATCGTTTCGTTGCTGCACAACACCTTGATGGCCGCCAAGCACGAAATCTATCCAAAAGATTGAAAAACTTATTATTAACCATATTATTGGTTTGCGCCATGGCATCCAATGCTGTGGCGCAAACCATTGGCAACCCGCCCTTCCGTTCCTATCTTCCCGAGGAAGTTCAGGAAACTTCAGGACTGTTTTTCCATAACGGAAAAATCTGGACTCACAACGACAGCGGCGGGCAACCCATACTCTATGCCTTGGACACCAGCACTTTTGAAATCGTCCAGCGCATCACGCTTACCAATGCCAAGAACAAGGATTGGGAAGACATCTGCACCGATGGCGAAACGGTTTTCGTAGGCGATATGGGCAATAACAAAGGCTCACGCGATAATTTGAGAATCTTCACATTCCCACTGAGTGCAATCCCATCAGAAGGCAATGCCGAAATCACAGTCGACACCATAAAATTCCGCTTCGGCGACCAAACTGACTTTGAAAAACGCAAACAAAACACCGATTTCGACTGCGAAGCCATCTTTGCAACCGACAAATACCTTTATCTTTTCAGCAAAAACTGGGTGACGGAAACCACACGACTCTACCGACTCAACAAGACCGGAAGGGACCAAGTAGCCGAAGTCGTAAGTTGGTTTAATTCTGAAGGTTTGGTCACGGGAGCCGATTACAACAAAGAAAAAAACGTTTTGGCAATCGTAGGCTACCGCAACAAGATCTGGGAACCTTTTCTCTATCTCATTTCCGATTTCGATGAAGGAATCTACAAAGCCAAAGGCATCCGCATCGCACTGCCCAATCACCTTGGTTGCCAGACCGAAGGCATCTGTTTTTACAACGATTTGAAGTGCTTCATCTCGGCAGAAACCTCACCGACATCCTCAACAAGAATCTTCACCGTCGATTTCAACAAATGGATTGACCGGACGAGACCGTAATCTTTTTTTGGCACTTATTTACCTGTTCTGTTGGCACAAACAAAAACAATAAAAACACTTTGCCATCAATCAATTCGCTAGGCGAATATGCCG
>CALGBV010000228.1 GCA_937884015.1 uncultured Bacteroidales bacterium | reverse complement strand
TGGTGACGCGCAAGCAGCTCGAAAAGGAAGAAAAGGAAGAAGGTCACGTTTGCCATGTCGGCGGCATCGCCGAAGAGGTGGCCGACAAGAAGCATCGTGTGCCTTGTCCGGAGCAGAAGCCTGAAGTGCGTGCTCATAATTTTGATGAAGTATGCTTGGGTTATACAGCCGAAATGGCGGTTCAGGAAGCGCAACGTTGCTTGAACTGCAAGAATCCGCAGTGTGTGGCGCATTGCCCTGTCAATGTGAATATTCCGGGCTTCATCGCTCGTGTGGCTCGTGGCGACTTCGAAGGCGCTGCTGGCGTCATCAGTTGCGATTCCGCTTTGCCTGCCGTTTGCGGTCGTGTGTGTCCTCAGGAATCACAATGCGAAGGCAGTTGCGTGATGGGCAAGAAGTTCGAGCCTATCGCCATTGGTAAACTTGAGCGTTTTGTTGGCGATTATGCCATCGAGCATGATTTGCATTTCGATAATCCTGGTTTGAAGAACAACCATAAGGTGGCAGTCATCGGTAGTGGTCCTTCCGGCTTGACTTGCGCCAAGGATCTTTTAGCTTTGGGTTATGATGTCACCATTTTCGAAGCTTTGCATGAATATGGTGGCGTGCTGGTTTATGGCATTCCTTCGTTCCGTCTGCCAAAGGACACTGTGGTGAAAAAGGAAGTGGAAAGCGTGGTTCGCTTGGGCGCCAAGATGGAAAAGGATGTCATCGTGGGCCGTACCGTTACCGTAGGCGAGCTGCTTCACCGCAAGGGTTATGATGCAGTTTACATCGGATCGGGTGCCGGTTTCCCGATGATGCTCAATGTGCCGGGTGAAAACCTTTGTGGCGTAGTTTCTGCCAATGAGTTCCTCACTCGTAACAACTTGCTGTTCTCTTATAAGGAAGGCTTTGAAACGCCTAACTATGTAGGTAAGAAAGTGGCTGTGGTTGGTGGTGGCAATGTCGCCATGGATGCTGCCCGTACCGCTTTGCGCTTGGGCGCTGAGGTGCATGTCGTTTACCGCCGTTCAGAGGCAGAGTTGCCGGCTCGTGTCGAAGAAGTGCATCATGCCAAGGAAGAAGGCGTGCTGTTCGATTTGCTGACGGCTCCTGTCGAAGTTTTAGGCGACGAAAACGGCTGGGTGAATGGCTTCAAGTGCGTGAAATGCGAATTGGGCGAGCCTGACGCTTCGGGTCGCCGTAGTCCTGTCCCGATTGCAGGTTCGGAGTTTGTACTTGATGTCGATATGATTATCATGGCTCTTGGTACATCACCTAACCCGTTGATTGGCAGTACGACACCAAACCTTGAACTGAATAGAAAGGGCTGCATTGTGGCCGATGAAAACGGACAGACTACCCATGAAGGTGTCTTTGCAGGTGGTGATGCCGTTAGTGGTGCCGCAACGGTCATCTTGGCAATGGGTGCAGGTAAGAAAGCAGCCAAGGCCATCGATGAATACATTAAGGGCTTGCCGAAGAAATAAGTAATCTTTTAATATGTCCAATACGAGAGTCGGCATCCGCCGGCTCTTGTTTTTTTTGTTAGGATTGTATTAATATAGGAATCCGAAAAGCCAAAGCGGAATTCGGTTGCCGTGGCCGGTCTCGATGTCGCCGATGGTAAGGTAACTGTCGGGAATGTCTTTTATCTGTTCAAAGGTCTTGTTTCTGCCGCCAATCTCAAACAGATGCTTGTGGTTGACTAAGAAATCGCCTTGTTTTGGGTAGTTGACTTCGTTGCCGGCTGCTGCCAATTGGTTGTCGAAGAACACTTCACGGACTGTGCCCGTGTTGTTGCTGGCTGTCAGGGCGAACATCAGGTTGGTGTTGTTCATGAAAATCTTATCGGGCTTGGCAAGATGTTTCGTGCTTTTTGCTTCCGATGAAAGAATGTTTATTAAGGCGGCGCGCTCAAGCAGATAGAGCATCTTTAGCCCTTGATTGCGGTTGGTGTCCAATTGCCCATACAATTCGTTCATATTGGGTGTTTGAGGTTTATGCTCTGCAAGAATCATCATCATGCGTTCCGTCTTCCTTACGGTCTCGTAGGTGACATCTTCCACGGCAGGTAAGTCTTCGTATAATATGGTGCGGATGACGGCTTGCAACCTCTGTTCAAAGCCTGCCTTGTCTCTTTTATAGAAAGGATAATATCCTGTCTTTAAGTAAGTTTCAAAAAATGGTAATATTTTTATTTCGTTTGAGATTTCCATGGCGTAACGTTGATGGTTTGCCAGTAAGTCGTCAAGGGCAATGGCTGGCTTGTCAAGAACGTTTTCAAAAGACAGATATTCGCGGAACGACAATCCAGGAAGCGTGTAAACGAGTTGGCGGCGCGAAAGGTCGGCTTCGTTCTGGTCTATTTTCAGCATGGAAGAGCCTGTGTAAACGACATGAAGATCGGGATATTCGTCGGCAATGTTTTTAATCAGGGCTTGCCAATTCTCGTATTTGTGGATTTCGTCGATGAAAAGGTGGG
>CALGBV010000227.1 GCA_937884015.1 uncultured Bacteroidales bacterium | reverse complement strand
CCACGTTGTGAAGCCTCGACGTTGGTCTTCCCCACGCAAATTTCTAAGCGTTGTGAGATAATCTGCCTCAGTAGCCTGCGACTTGTATTCGATATCCACACCCTCGCCTTCCTCGGCGTCGTAAGAGATCTTGCGATACACCTCGTCGACTTTGCCTTTGAATGTCTCAACAAACTCTTTGCGGGCATTGTAAAGGAACATTCCTGCCGACGCAAGTTTATCCTCGTAACTCTCAAAAATGATCGGATCGACGTAGGTTTGCGACGTCAACAGTGCATTTCTGCCTCGCAACGCATTCTTGTAGACAAGCAGTGCATCCAAGTATTTGCGGTCGAACTGGGATATGCAGCCGTCGATGAATTTTCTACGTTCTTCCGACGCTCCCTGAATGATATCAATATCTTTCGGAGCCACCAATATCGCTGGAATCAAACCGATATGGTCGGAGACTTTCTCGTACTCCTTACCATCTCTCTTGAGCATCTTCCTACCCTTATCCAAAGCACACGAAATCTCAAATTCCGAATCTGCGCGGTGATAGTGGGCTTTCAGCTGAAAACCAGTCTCGCCGAAAGTGATATTATCCTTATCCTCACGGTTAGACGGTGATTTAGAGAAAGATAGGTAGTAGATGGAATCGATAATATTGGTTTTGCCGACACCGTTTTTGCCGATGAAGCAGCAGTGTGCACAAAACTTCTTGAAGATGTCCAGAAGTTTACCGACGGCAATGAGCAAAACGATGATATCACTATAATGTCAATTAAATTGAAATAAAGCCATGAATACTTTTCTTCTGTTTGTAGCCATCATTATTTTGGTTTGCGTGTTTCTGAACAATGCCTCGTATAAGGTGGGTGTGCCGGTGCTTCTGGCATTCATTCTGTTTGGCATTTTGTTTGGCCATAATGGCGTGTTGCGGTTCGATCCGATAGGTTACGGCATGGCGGAAAAGGTCAGTACGGTAGCTTTGATTTTCATCATGTTTTACGGCGGCTTCGGAACCCGCTGGAGTTCGGCTAAGCCTGTAGTGACCGAGTCGGCGCTGCTCGCCACGGTCGGCGTGATTCTGACGGCACTGGTGACAGGCACATTCTGCCATCTCGTTTTGGGGTGGTCGTGGCTCGAGGCATTGCTGTTGGGCTCGGTGGTCTCGTCAACTGATGCCGCTTCGGTGTTCTCCATTCTGCGGTCACGCAAGTTGGGCCTCAAGAATGGCCTGGCTCCTTTGCTGGAGTTGGAAAGCGGCTCCAATGACCCGTGCTCCTACATGATGACAATTGTCATGATAACGGTTCTCAGCACAGGCATGACGGCAGGCCGTATGGCTGGGATGTTGTTCGCGCAGCTCGGCTTTGGCGCTTTGTCGGGTTTCCTTATTGCCCAACTCGCTATCTTCCTGCTCGACAAGATAAAGTTTGCCACCTCCGGTTTCGACTCGCTTTTCATGATTGCCATCGCCTTGCTTTCGTACGCTTTGCCTACGGTGATTGGCGGCAACGGCTATCTGAGCGTCTATATCGTCGGCATCATGATAGGCAACCACGATTTTCCGGAAAAGAAGGAAATGGTGCATTTCTTCGATGGTTTCACAGGCCTGATGCAGGTCATCATTTTCTTCATGCTGGGCCTTTTGGCACGTCCTTCCGATTTGGGCAAATCAGTCGTGCCGGCTTTGGCATTGTTTGTGGCGCTTCTCTTTATCGTTCGCCCGATCGTTTTGACAATCATCCTCAAGCCTTTCGGAAGAAAATATGACTTCCGCCAGATAGGGCTGCTGTCGTTCTGCGGTTTGCGTGGCGCAGCCTCCATCGTGTTTGCCATCCTTGCCGTTTCGGGAAGTATTGCTTTGGATCACGACATCTTCAACATCGTGTTCTGCATCGTGCTGCTGTCGATTGGCTTGCAGGGAACCCTGATTCCTGCTGTCGCCAAGAAACTCGATTTGATAGATAGCGACGCTAACGTGATGAAGACGTTCACCGACTTCGTGGAAGAAACCGACTTGCGTTTCTCGGAGCTGAAAGTCACAGAGGGACACCCGTGGGCTTCAAAGAAGGTGTTGGAATTGGGACTTCCGAAAGATATACTTCTCTGCATGTTGCGCCGCGAGGATGGAACGGAACTGGTCCCTAACGGACACACCTTCATCAACGAAGGCGATTTGATCCTTTTCTGCTCTAAAGAGGCGAAGGGCGTTAATAAATGTATGGTTCGCGAACAGGTCATTTCGGCACGAAGCAAGTATGTCGGAAGGGAATTGCGTGAATATCCTGTCGAAAAGGCACAGGTGCTTTTGATTCGGCGTGGCGGCGAAACCATAATCCCTCATGGCTCAACGGTTTTGCAGGCCAATGATGTCTTGTTTATCAACAACAGTGTGAAAAAATAATAGTAAATAAAATGAATTTGGTAATGGATTTGGCCATCATCCTGATGGCGGCAGGTGTCTTCACCGTGATATCGAGAGCTTTGAAGCAGCCCTTGATTTTGGGTTACATCGTGGCCGGCTTTATCGTTGGACCGCATTTGGGCCTTTTCCCGATAGGTATGGAGAGCGTTGAGCAGTGGTCGGAAATCGGCATCATTTTCCTGCTTTTCGCTTTGGGCCTGGAATTCAGCTTCAAGAAACTGATTAAGGTTGGCAGCAGTGCCTTGATTACGGCAGGCGTGAAATGCATCGGCATGTTCGCCGTTGGCATTCTGCTCGGCGACATACTTGGCTGGACCACCATGGAAAGCATTTTCCTCGGCGGCTTGCTCTCAATGTCATCAACCACAATCATCATCAAGGCTTACGACGAAATGGGCCTGAAGGAACGTCCACATTCCACTTTGCTGTTTGGTTCGTTGGTTTTTGAGGATTTGATTGCCGTTTTGCTCATGGTGTTGCTTTCCACTTTGGCGGTGAGCAACAAGTTTGCCGGTGGCGAAATGGCGATGGCCTTGGCCAAATTGGGATTTTTCCTGGTGCTGTGGTTCCTCGTCGGCATTTATTTAGTGCCGCTGTTGCTGAAATGGGCGCATCGTTTCCTGAACGATGAAATCATACTGATTATCGCTATTGGGCTTTGCTTCCTCATGGTGGTCTTTGCCGAAGGCGTCGGTTTTTCATCGGCATTGGGTGCTTTCGTGATGGGTTCCATTTTGGCCGAAACCATCGAGGGCGAGCGCATAGAGCACCTCATTGGCGGCATCAAGGACTTGTTTGGCGCGGTCTTCTTTGTGTCGGTCGGCATGATGGTCGACCCGAAGGTGATCGGCGAGTACTGGTTTGTCATCATCATCGTGACCGTTGCCGCCATGCTGGGCATTCTGATTTTCTCCACATCAGGTGCCTTGATGACGGGCCAAGGCCTGAAGAACTCGCTTCACGTCGGTTTCAGCTTGGCGCAATTGGGCGAGTTTGCCTTCATCATCGCGGGCTTGGGCTGCTCACTCGGCGTGATGCGCGATTTCATTTATCCGGTCATCATCGCTGTTTCGGTAATTACGACCTTCACCACACCTTATATGATTAAGGCTTCCGATCCGGTGAGCGATTGGGTTTGCCGCAAGATGCCCAAAAGACTGGTGGAAATCCTTGAACCGTCGAACGATGCCAGCAAGAAGAATTCGGCCGCTGCCGAAAACGAATGGAAGAAACTGTTCAAGCAGTTCTTCATCCGTCTTCTGGTGTTCGGCGTGCTGCTGATTGGCCTGATCATTGTCTCGAAAAACTATCTTGATGGCTGGCTTTTGAAGGCATTCCCTTCGTGGAGCGAGACGATGCGCGGCTGGATTGCTGCCATCATCTCGGTGATTGCCATGTCGCCGTTCCTTGTCGGAATGGTCACAAACGGAACGGCTGCCGATGATTCGGCCAAGCTGCTCATCAAGGAAAAAGGCCACAACAAGTGGATTATCGCCTCGTTGCAAGTCATCAGAATCGCCATCGCAGCCATTGCCGTGGCGGCACCATTCTTCATCCATCTGGAATTGGCTTACTGGGCCATTCTGCTGGTTGTCTTTTTTGCTCTTGCAGTGCTTTGGATTGCACAGCGCCGCATCACGAAGTTGTCGTTTATCGAAGACACGTTTACCGAAAATCTCAACGAGAAGGAAAAGTTGGAACGTGCGGCCAAACCTATCACCACTTCGGTTCAGGATAAGCTGGCCAACTACGATGTCCATATCGAGGGCGTTGAGATTTCGCCGGCTTTCGAACATATCGGAAAGACTTTGCGCGAAATGCCTTTCCGTCATGTTTCCGGTGTGAATGTCATCGAACTGATGCGTGGCAAGCAGTGCATCCGTGTGCCGCGTGGCGATGAAAGGATTTATCCTCACGATATCCTGCTTGCTGTCGGTAGCTCGAAACAGATTGCCGAGTTCCGCAGGATTGTCAACGAGAATACGGCTTCTGAGGCCGATTATGTGCCGCAGGAATTTGTGGTGAAAGTCATTGATTTGGACGAAAAGTCAGTCTTGGCGGGCAAGTCGTTGCGCGATAGCGGAATGCGTGCCGCCGGTTGTATGGTGGTGAGCATCTTGCGCGGCAACGATTTCATCACGAATCCGAAACCTGACGATGTCCTTAATGCTGGCGACCGTATTTGGGTGGCTGGCGAAAAACAGTCGTGCGAATGGTTTTCGTAAACAAACTCAAATTGCAACTCCTTGGACTTGAGGGTGTGCCTAATGCCCGCGAGTTGGGTGGTTATGTCCTTCCCAATGGCGGCATTATCCGCCACGGGCTTTTGCTGCGTGGCGGTTCGTTGAGCAACGCATCGGCACGCGACAAGCAAAGGATGTGTACCGATTACAAGGTGTCGCACGTTTTCGATTTCCGCACCGATATGGAACTGCAGATTTCTCCTGACCCTGAGATTGCCGGAGCAAAGCACACCTGGCTGACGACTATTGACCCTGAAATGGA
>CALGBV010000226.1 GCA_937884015.1 uncultured Bacteroidales bacterium | reverse complement strand
CTCTAAAAAGAATTTTTCTTCTTCTAAATTTTTATTTTCTTCTTCTAAATTTTTATTTTCTTTTTCTAAATTTGAATTTGTTGTTTCTAAAGTTGAAATTTCGTTTATTAAATTTTCTTTTTCTTTTAATAAATTTTCTTTTTCTTTGAGAATATTTTCATTGTCTTTTAATAAATTTTCATAATCTGAAACCATTTTTTCAATCATATCAACCAAACGATCCAAGTAACTAGCATATAAAAACACATGTTTTCAAATTGCTTCCACTTTACAGCTTGGATCAACTCCGAAATTTCTCATTACTTGTCATAATTTATCAGCAACACTGGTTATAGAACAACACCTCCTCCATTTTCGTATGCGATTCATTGTAATTTACTCGTCTGTTTTTGCTCTGCCAAAATGCCCAACATATTTATTCAAGTATTGCAAAATTGATAATATATATAAACTTGATTAGCAATATAAACTTTATTTCTATAATATCATTTTCCTTTTTTATACTTGTTTTATATATTGTTCTTATGCAATTTTCCTTATCTTTATTTTCTGTAACAAATGCTCTAAAGTCTTTTTCTCCTTCAAATACTTTAATTGATTTTTTCATTTTTCAGTAGTCAGTTTGTCAAACAATTGTTTCATGCCCACAGTGGCTTTTTCCTTGATGAAAGTGACGCGACGCGAAATCGGCTGCACATCCTTCGGGTCGATGACATAGATTTCGGCATTGTTTTTCGCATAATAAAGCAATCCGGCGGCAGGGTAGACGTTGAGCGATGTGCCCACGATGACCACGATATCGGCCTGTTCCACTTCGCGGACAGCATCTTCCATCAACGGGACGGCTTCGCCGAACCACACGATGAACGGGCGCATCATGCCGCCGTCTTCGGTGCGGGTGCCATATTGGATTGGTGCATAACCGATGTCCTGCACGCAACGTTTGCCGCGGTCGCTGCAGGCCTTGGTCAGTTCGCCATGAAGGTGGATGATGTTGGTGGAACCTGCGCGTTCATGAAGATTGTCGATGTTTTGCGTTACTACTGTGACCTTGAAATGCTTTTCCAATTCTGCGGCCAAAATGTGTGCTTGGTTGGGCTGTGCCTTTTCCAATTCAGTGCGGCGGGCATTATAGAATTGTATCATCAGTTCGGGATTGCGGTCCCAGCCTTCGATGCTGGCCACATCTTCCACATTGTAGTTTTCCCACAGTCCGTTGCTGTCGCGGAAAGTGCTGATGCCACTCTCGGCGCTGATGCCGGCTCCGGTTAAAAAGACGATTTTCTTCATAGTGTGTGTTTGTTATCAGTTATCGGTTTACAGTTATCAGTTGTTGAAAAATCAAATTGTCAAGGGAAAATGAGATTCCCGCCTGCGCGGGAAATGCTTTGCATTCGACGTTGTCAATGACGGCCACAGAAGAGGGCCGTCATAAAATCTAATAATCTAAATGTCAAAAAGTCTAAATGTCCAAAAGTCCAAAAGTCAAAATGTCCAAAAGTTTAAAAGTCAAAATGTCCAAATGTCCTAATGTCCAAAAGTCAAAATTTCCAAATGTCCAAAAATCAATACCTGTCCATTCGTTCCAGTTCGCGTTTCGAGTCCTTGGTTTTCAGCGATTCGCGCTTGTCGTAGAAGTGTTTGCCTCGTGCAAGGGCGATGTCGAGTTTTGCCAGACCTTTTTCATTTATATATAAGGTAACGGGAATGATGGTGAAGCCTTTTTCCTGCACCTTGTTTTTCATTTTGCGCAGTTCGCGGCGGGTGAGGAGCAGTTTGCGGTCGCGTTTCGGGTCGTGGTTGTTGTAAGTGCCCAAGGCGTATTCGGCGATGTGCATTCCCAAAACGAAGAGTTCTTCGCCTTTGAACGAACAGTAGGAATCGGCCAGGCTTGCCTTGCCCTCTCGGATTGACTTGATTTCCCTTCCGGTCAGCACGATGCCTGCCGTAAGGGTCTCCACC
>CALGBV010000225.1 GCA_937884015.1 uncultured Bacteroidales bacterium | reverse complement strand
CCGGATTGTTATCGCAAAGTGCCTGCATTTCGGCATTAAGCGGGGCGCAAGGTTCACAATTCGATGAAGAAAACACTTCTAACAAAGGTGTTTTCTGAGCAAATCCCAAATTGACGGCAAAGTCTTTTTCAGCATGGTCATCGCCGGTGTCATCATCGGTGGTGCCATTCACGCTGAGGATTTCCAGACTCAAAGTATAATTGCCTGGAGCAAGATTGGCAAGTTGCACAAAACTTAAATCGGCAGCTTCCATTGGCGGAATGTTCACCGAAAAAGTTTCAGTAACAGGCTGATTGTCATCAATCTGATAACTTGCCTCAAGGGAAGTAATGTCAAGCGTGCCGAAATTCCTGACCATCATGCCGATGGTTTTGTCGCCTGCGGCAATTTCATCCCCAACATTGATGGTGCTGATGCCCAAATCGAGCACATCGCTGCTCTGTTCGCCGATGATGAAAATGTTGTCGAAATACCAGTCATCGAAATAAGTGCTGCTGAAATAAGGTTCTACATAAATGGAAAACAGCACATTAGGTTGTCCCATATCAGCATTGTTGATGTCGAAACTTTCCTCATAAAGCATGATTTGGTCATAATCGACGATTCTCGAAAAACAGCGGTTCCAGGTGCTGCCGCCATTTGAGGAAGTTTCAATGGAAACGGTGCAAGGCTGGGTTACATGCGTCACATAATGGTTGAATGAAAATGTGACAGCGGAAACGCCCGTCAAGTCGAGGGCGTTGAAAACCATGCGCGTAGGCGATGAAAAATAAGGACTCCAGCAGAGATTGAGCTCATTAGGCGTTCCGCCAGCGTATGTCGTTGATGCAATCGACCAATTGCTGAAACCGTCTTGGGTTACATGCCAACCTTCCGGATAAGAAGCGCCATCGAAAGTTTCTTGCAAAATGACATTGCGGGTTTGTGCCATGAGTGTTGCCGAAAACAGCATGGCAAAAAGGATGAATGTTTTTTTCATATTGAATTAGTGTTTATTATCATTAAATCGTTAAAGTTGTCATTTTCCATTATGCCTTAATGCGTGACCACAACCCTGCAAACCTGACTCTTTCCATCAGCTGCCTGCAACTTGATGAAATACACGCCATTGTTAAAACCTGTGAAATCCATTTCAAAAGTCTTGCCGTTGACTTTGACTGTATTTATCAGATTTCCCAGCATATCGAAAACGGCAGCATTTTGGATAGTTGCTGTCGTTTGAACGGACACAAAACCTTGAGTTGGATTTGGAAACAGCCGTACTTCATCAGCCATGTTTTCCGCAATCATCCAAGTGTTGATTTTGGTAACAAGTTGTTTCACAGATGTGTTATCATTATCATAAACAGCTTGAACTTCAACGATATAGAACCTGCCGAAATCAGAAGCAAAAGTATATTCCGTTTCGGTAATTTGTTCTGCTACCAAGTTGCCGTTCACAAAAACATTGTAACCGACCGGATTGCCGTCGGCAGGCATATCCCACGAAACGCTCATCAGGTTTTCCTCGCCTGATTCGTTTTCTGTTAATATCAGGTTTTCAACAGGATAAGGGTAGTTTTCCGTTTCATAAAGGAAATGGCTGTTGTAGATGTAATGTGCGGCATAGTCTTCAATCCAAACGGCAACTTCCAAATCGTTCATTTCCTCAACGAAAGTAGCCGTCATGTCGTAATTGAAACCGAAATGCTCTTTTTCTCCGGCCCAGAAAGTCATAGGCGTTCCGTCAGCATTAGGCAGCATTTTCATCATGACGTGGTGGAATTCGGTCTCGCCGTTGGTGCCAACATTTCCCGTTGTAGTCTTCTCATTGACAGAAATATAAACCGTCAAGCCATCCATGTCGGCGTATGGCATGACATCGAGTGAAACATAAATCATGCTGCCTTCGGAATGGAAAGCGCCACGGATGTCAAAAGGAGCCATCATATTGTGATGACTGTTGAACTCATCTTCGTTTGGCGTAGCCGAGACTGTTTCGGCACCATCAAAAAACACTTGTGGCACGCCTGTCACGTTATAATGGTATTGTCTGGCATAGCCTTCCTGTGTGAAATACGGATCGCCCGGATAAGGGAAATCGGTGACATATTTCACGTAGGTGAACTTATCGGGGTGTGCAGCGCAAAACTCATTCATTGCCGTGTTGACCTGCACGCATGGATAGCAGGTTGATGCCGAAAAATGCTCTATCATCGGTATCCTTTCCGCAAAGCCCAAACTGACATTGATTTCCTTTTCCAAAACATCGTCAGATGCATCGTCGTCATGGGTTTCGTTCACTTGAAGAAGTTCCATTTTCACCACGCTTTGGCCTGGCATGAAGTTGGCTGGTGCGGCAAAATCCAACATGGCCGTTTCTAATGAAGGAATATTCAAATTGAAAACTTCAACTATAGGTTCCTTATTGTCAACTTGGTAACTTGCCTCAATGGAAGTGATTTCGGTGATGCCGTAGTTGGTCACCTGCATTCCAATGCTGTGATCGCCACAAGCGATGTGTTCCGGCACATTAATCACATTGATGCCAAGGTCAAAATTAGTGTTAGTGTAAATGCTGATATCGTCGAAATACCAGTAATTCATGCTTATGCTGTTGCCTTCATAGAAAATGCAAAACTGCACATTCGGCTTGCCCATGTCGGCATTGGCAATATCAAGGCTTTTTGTGTAAATTCCTGTGGTTGAGAAACTTTCGCGCCAACATTCGTTCCAAGTGACTCCGCCATCGGAAGAGGTTGCCACGCCAAGGTCGCTGGGATTATGGAAATTGTCGAGATAATGCTTGAACGAAAAGGTAACGCCTGCCACGCCCGTCAAATCGATGGCTGGAAACACCATTCTTGAAAGTCCTTCGAACGAAGGTTCCCAGTTGAGCATCAGTTCATTAGGATTTCCGCCAGCATTATTGGTGGCAGAAATCGACCAGTTTGAGGTGCCTAAACCTGTTACCGTCCAGCCCGTCGGCATCGAGCTGCCATCGAAAAACTCCTGAAATAGCATTTCGCGGTTTTGTGCCACAGCTGTTGCCGAAATCAAGGCGGCAAGTATGATTAGTAAATACTTTTTCATGATTCTATACTTTTATTTGTTTATGATTTTGCAAAAATAGAAAAAAGCATTTCAAAATCGCTAAAAATGTATTGCCTGAGATTGAACAATTTCAAGATATAGTGTGTTTAATGAAAGAACTTTAAAATCATAAAGCTATGTACGAATTACCAAAATTACCTTACGAACGCGACGGCTTGGAGCCTTTCATGTCGCGTGAAACCTTAGACTATCATTACGGACAACATCATGCCACTTACGTCCGCAAGCTCAACGAACTCATCAAAGGCACCGAATTTGAGAAAGGTGTCGAGTTGGACGAAATCGTGCGAAAGGCCACGGGACCGATTTTCAACAATGCCGCCCAAGTGTGGAACCACAATTTCTTCTGGAAATCGCTTATTCCAGATGGTAAGGGCAAGCCTCAAGGCGAACTGGCCAAAGCCATCGACAAGGCTTTCGGGAGTTTCGACAAATTCAAGGAAGAATTTAAGAATCAGGCAGTTTCGCTTTTCGGCTCAGGATGGGTATGGCTTGTTGCCGATGCTAAAAACGAACTGTCGATTGTGCAGACGCAAAACGCCGACAGCCCGATTACCAAGCAAGGCATCACGCCGCTTCTCGTCTGCGATGTGTGGGAACATGCCTATTACATTGACAAACGCAACCAGCGCGCCGCCTATCTCGACGAATTCTGGGATTTGGTGAACTGGGGATTTGTCGAGGAAAACTACAAGAAATGCTGCGCCAGCAAATGCGGATGCAGCTGCAAACGAACGTGATATGTTTAATCGTTTGAAGTTTTTTGTTGAATTGTTGGGAGAGGAAAGTGTTAAAGTGAAAAGTGGAAAGTTTTTGAGTGGAAAGTGATTTTGAACTTTTTGAACAATCTTTACTGAAAACTGAAAACCAAACAACCCATCACCAATAATCCATAACTCATAACCATATAAATATCAATACTATGTTCTGCTATCAATGTCAGGAAACGGCCAAGGGGACAGGCTGCACCGTGCGGGGCGTCTGCGGAAAAGAACCTTACTTGGCCGACCAAATGGACAAACTCATCTACGCCATCCGTGGCCTCTGCGTGCTGCATACGCACATCAAAAAGTCAGGCAAAGACTGCGACTGCAATACGCATCTCATTTTCGACGGACTGTTTGCCACCATCACCAATGCCAATTTCTGCATGGTCTCGACGGGCGAAAAACTCAAAGCCGTGATCAAGGAGAAAAAACGGCTGTTGCAATTCTGCAAGGACAACGGCATCAACATTCCGAACTGCGACGAAGTGTATTGCGTTGATTTCGACCACGAAGACCGCAAGTTCAGCGTGATGTTCGAACCCGACGAAGAAATCCGTGGCTTGAAACAGCTCCTCACCTACGGTGCCAAAGGCACGGCAGCCTACATTGAACACGCTGCCAACCTTGGCTTCACCGATAAGGAACTCAACGACGAACTGATTGCGGCCATCGCCCTCACCTGCTGCCACAACGAAGATGTCGGGGTGCTGATGCGAGCCATCCAGACCATGGGCGAAATAGCTTTCAAAGCCATGGCGCTTTTGGACAAGGCCAACACCAAGACCTACGGCCAGCCCGAAATCACGAAAGTGGATTTGGGCGTAGGTAAAAACCCTGGCATTCTGGTTTCAGGCCACGATTTGAAGGATTTGGAAGAATTGCTAGAACAGACCCAAAACACCGGCATTGATGTCTACACGCACAGCGAAATGCTGCCTGCACATTACTATCCTTTCTTCAAGAAATATCCGAATTTCAAAGGAAACTACGGTAATGCCTGGTGGAAGCAACGCCTTGAATTTGAGACTTTTAACGGGCCTATTCTGTTCACTTCCAATTGCATCGTGCCGCCTTTGGAAAACGCAAGTTACAAAGGACGCATTTTCACGACTAATTCGACGGCCTATCCGAACACGCTTCACATCGCCGATCGTGTGGATGGCAAACCCAAGGATTTCTCACCTATTATTAATAAGGCGAAGGAATGTGAGCCGCCCATCCCGATTGAAAAGGGACAGATCACGGGCGGATTCGCTCACAATCAGGTGATTTCATTGGCCGATAAGATTGTGGAAGCCGTCAAATCGGGCGCCATACGTAAGTTTGTCGTCATGGCAGGTTGCGACGGACGAATGCATGAGCGCGATTACTACACCGAATTTGCCAAAGGTTTGCCGAAAGATACTGTTATTCTGACGGCTGGTTGCGCCAAATACCGCTACATCAAGCTGAATTTGGGCGAAATCAACGGCATTCCGCGCGTACTCGATGCTGGTCAATGCAATGACTGCTATTCCTTGATAAAGATTGCCTTGGCCCTGAAAGAAGCATTTAACGTTAAGGATGTCAACGAGTTACCAATCGTTTACAACATTGCTTGGTATGAACAAAAAGCTGTTGCCGTGCTGTTGGCCCTGCTCAGTTTGGGCATTCAGAACCTTCACATCGGCCCGAGCATTCCGACCTTCATGACGCCTGATATGCGTTATGTCCTGAAACGGAAATTCAATATCGGCACCATCACAACGGTGGAGAATGATTTGGAAACAATGCTACAGTAAATTACAGTAAATCAAAGGAAATGACGGTGTAAAAGCCGTCATTTTCATTTTATGACAACATCGATGCAACTATCATCCGTAACGGAAGAAATCACCCTGTCGCCAATGCCCAAGGCAAAACGGTTGTCTCCCGCAAGAATAGCGTCGCCAACCACGGTATACAAGTGGCCATGATAAACTGAATGTGGTTCTATCACGATATTAGTGTCATATTTGCAGAAGCAGAAATCATTGTTTTTGAGATATTGCGCCTTGATGACCATTGATAATTCATCATGCTGAAAATCAATGGCTATATCCGACGGATTCTCAATTGAAAAATCAATGAAAAGCGTATCGCCATGATGCAAGACGGGCACTTCACCAAGACCTGAATTGGTGATTTGGAATTGACATGACAACCTGTTGGCCGATTGAAAATGCGTAGCCATGTAACCATTAAAAGCGGTATCGTTTTTATGGAAGCTTTGTCCCACACCGTAAACATTGCCGCAAATGAAGACGGAATCACCCAGCCATTGCAAATCCTTTTGCCAAAGGTCGAATTGCGTTTTGCGCATATAATAAGGTCTTACCGTTGAAGCTTCTTTTCCCGTAAAGAAATGATACAGAGATGGTTTCTGAAACGAAGAAGGAAAAACCACCGGCTTGTCGCCCGCAACTTCTTCGATGGCTTTGTAATACTGCTTCTTTCCATAAAAACCCAAACGCTCGGCGGCTGGTGTCAGCAGCAGCACACGCATTACAACGACAAGCAAAATGGAAGGCAAGACAAAACATCTGACAAAACGATGCAATTTATCATCAATCTGACATTTACGATATATCAGGACGACAGCGGGAATGGCACAAGCCATAGTCCAATGTGGCTCGACATGACCCCGGAACGAACTGAAAAAGAAGAAAACAAAAAAGCCGATGATGATGAAATACAGACCACGTTCAAAAACATCTTTCGGACGATGTTTCACCAACAGATAAACCATAGCACCAAAAACCAAAGGATTGAAAACCAGCAGCTGATTCGGTACATATTCCAAAAGATAACTCCATCGGAATGAGGAATTGCGCTGCACCAAATGGTATTTCAGACTTGGAAAATCAGCCTCAAACTGCCACAGAATATGCGGAACATACAGCAATATGGCAAACATTGCGGCAACCCAAAACCTGCCGTCTTTCAGCAAAGACAGATTCGACAGGACAATCAAGGCGAGCAAAAGGGCAGCGTGATATTTACTGTACATCATCAAGGCCATCAACAAGCCCATGAGCAAGGCTTTCGGCCAAGTTGAACCTTTCAGGTAACTTTGATAAACCAAAAGGAACAGCGAGGAAAACAAAATCAGCGAAGCATCGGGTGTGGTGATGAAACCATACACATTCAGCATCACAATGGAAAAAGTTATGGTGAAGAATGTCAATACTTTACCATTATTAGGCGATTGCTCGTCAACAATTTTCCAGACAACGAAAAGTGTCAAGCATGAAACGATTATCGTGAAAAACCTGACGCCCAAAGTGCCCGAAAAAAGAATACTGCTCAAAAAAGTCATCAGGCCCACCATGGGCGGATGGTCGAAATAACCCCATGCCAGGTTTTCGCCATACAAGGCATAATAGGCTTCGTCTTCGTGAATCTCGGTAAAAATTCCTTGTAACAGATTGGTTACGAACCAAATGAAAATGCCAAGACACAGAAACAATTTCCATCTGTTCGCTTTTTCCTGTGTCATGGCATTTTAGAATAAAAGCAAGAGACGTGATTGGCGTCTCTTGCTGAATTAAATGATTAAAATCCGAAAAAATTATCCAACGTGAATGTTGTCGTTGACGAACTTCATCAGCTTCTCAGGATCCTTGCTCAGTTCCTGACGGAGATTGGTGTCGTTGAAATCGTTGAGAAACTTGATCATGTAATCGACGATAGCATCGGAGAACACGCCCTTGGCGGTGTAAATTTCGCGGTCCTTGTCGAGTTCCCTGGCAGCGGCAACGCATGAATCAGGCAACTGCTCGAGGGCTTCCTGGATTTGCTTGTTCTTGTCGTCGTGGATGTTGACGCCGAGGCCAACATAAGTCTTTTCGGCGATTTCCAGAGCGTTCGGGATTTCAAATCCGTGACGGGCGGCAGCGCAAAGGGCAGCCATCAGCAGATACATGTCGGCGCAACCATCGGAAGCACGCCATTCGAAGGTCTGCTTGTCGCTGAAATCGCGGCCCGAATTCTTTTCAAGCGGATTGCAAGTGGCAGCCATATCCTTGCCGTTGTTGACCCAACCCAGCGGGACACGCACCAAAGCGCTGCGGTTCGAGAACGACCAGCACAATGATGTAGGAGCCTCCTGATGAGGAACCAAACGGAAGAATGCCAGCGGGTTAGGATTGCCGAAAGCAGGCAGTGAGGTACCAGCCACCATGTAGCCGGCAATGGCTTTCTTACATTCGTCGGTGAGTTCGCCGCCGTTGAGCATCATGCTCTTGCCATCCTTCGTGAACTTGCAGTGAACGTGCATACCTGAACCGGCTTTGCCCACGGTAATCTTTGGAGCGAAGGTCAAGGTAACGCCATACTGATAAGCCAACTGACGCATAATCCACTTAGCGACAACGAGTTGGTCGGCAGCATCTTCGATATTGGTTGGCAGGAATTCGATTTCGTTCTGCTCGTAAATCTTGCCGTCCTGGGTGAAGTTACCCACTTCGGAGTGACCATATTTAATCAAGCCGCCAGCCTGAGCGATGAGGCGCATGGCTTCGACGCGGAAATCTGTGAACTTATTATAAGGTGCGCTTTCGTGATAGCCTTTCTGGTCAGGCACTGGGTAAATTCCTTCGTCATCGGCGATGATGTAATATTCGAGTTCGCCCATGGTTTCCATCTGCATTCCGGTGGTTTCCTTGAAGACTTTGTGAGCCTTGCGCAGGATGTATTCCGGTGAGCTTTCGAAAGGTTCGCCGTCGCGGTTGAAGAACGAGCAGAGAATATCAAGCGTCGGAACTTCGGTGAAAGGATTGCGGAAAGCGGTCTTGTACTTTGGAATGACATAAAGGTCGCTCTTTCCTGCCTCGATGAATGGGAACAGGCTTGAGCCATCTACGCGCTCACCGGCAGAAAGGATGTTCTCCAAGTGTTCTGCACTGTGAATCACGAAGTTCAAGGTTTTCAGTTTACCATCCCAGCCACAATAGTGGAAGTTGATGAATTCGATTTCATTTTCCTCGCAGTAGCGAACGATGTCGGCGCGAGTGAATTCTGATGCAGGCTTCTGAAGGTATTGCACCAGACGATTAGGGTTCATGGCAATTTTTGCGTCCATTACTTATGATTTAAGATTTAATGATTTAAAAATTCAAAATTTATGGATTCCGGCGTTGCGAAACGACCGAAACCGTATCTTTTGCGCAAAAATAGGAATTATTCCGTCATAAAAACTAAAAGGCGAAAATAAAAGCGGATTATATAGGCTTTTCTTCAGTGTAAGTCTTCGATTCAAAATTCCACCATTACGTTTTCCTTATCATTTTCACCGACAAACGTCACATAATAGATTGGCATATAAGTAATCCCATTTTTTTCACTCACTGTTCTCTCATTCGACAACACCAAAGCCGACGCAACATGACGATCGGAAACGGATAACAAATTGTTCAATGCCTGATGAACCGTATAATCTTTGCCCGATTTGACTTCTATCGGCAAAATGCCGGAATGTGCATGGTCGTCAATGAGATAATCCACTTCACCTAATTTGCGGTTATCGTAGTAATACAATTGATGTCCATGGGCTTTCAACTCCTGAGCCACAACACTTTCATACACAGCACCTAAATTGATGCTGAGTTTATCTTGCAAGACTGGCTGAAGGTCCTCGCGATACAATTCAGAGGTCAAAAGACCAACATCATTAAGGTATAATTTCAATAAGTTTTTCTGTTCCGATTCCTTCAAAGGATAGGTTGGATTTGAAACGGCACGGACATCCAAAACGATTCCCGAATTGATAAGGTATTCAAAGTCATCATAATAATTGCTGAACCTATCACCTTTTCTGCCTTGGATTTCCTGAATCACCATTCGTTTTTTCTTGTTTTCCATCTGCGAAGGCACCATATCGTAAATCCGTTTGACATACATTTTTTTTTCGACACTTTCCTCATATTTCACGGCATCAGCTCCATAAAGCGCGTGTATTGAATCCTGAATGGCACGGACTTTCACAATATTTCGGGAGGCAAGATATTCATTGACGGCATCAGGCATTCCGCCAACCAGCAAATAGCGGCGGAACAGCTGCATGAGGTACTGATGAGTGGTTTCGTCAAGGCTTTCGTTGCGCAAATAGCACTCTTTCAAATGCAATATAGCCTGACTTCCGAAACCGTTTGCCAAAAGAAATTCCTCAAAATCCAATTGATACATTTGCTTAATGATAATGCTTCCAATCGGTATGGAAGTCGTTTGGCGCAAACCGATTCCCAAAAGACTGCCACTGACAATATAAGTGAAGCGTTTCTCTTGGCGAAGAAATTTCAGCATAGTCAGAAATTGGGGGTATTGCTGGATTTCATCAATAAAAACCAAAGTGTCGTGCGCATCGCCCATTTTTTCACCTGCTATCATGCTAAGGGTGAAATAATAACTTTCGGTGGTACGCACATCACGAAACAGCTGGCTGCCCTCATAATCCTCGACAAGATTGATTTCAATGAAATTCCTGAAAAGCCTTTCCCCAACCTTGCGAATGATGAAAGACTTGCCGACTTGCCTTGCTCCTTCAATCACCAGAATCTTATCAGAACCAGAAGTCAGGTGATTTTCTATATATTTTTCTATCTTCCTAAAAAGCATTTTGTTACGATATGTTTTTACACTTTTCAATATTTTTTTACCATGCAAAAATACACTTTTCAATGAAATTTACATGTAAAAAACTACACTTTTCAATAAAAAGAGTCCGTTTTTGCAAAAGGCGACCAAGCATATCAACCGAATTATTACTTTTGCAAACAATAAAAGCGATTTAATATGAAAGAATGGATCATAGCATTCAACAATGCAAAGACTTTAGAGACCAACGGCGAGGCTTCGGCTGCCATCATCGAGGAATACGAAAGAGTGATTAAGTTCCTGAAATCGGACAACATGACCGAGGCCGAAACGAGAATCTGGAACGAGGCTTGCCGCAACCTTTACGAACTCTATGCCTTGGAAAACGACATGGAAAAGGCCGTCTATTACGATAGCCTGAAAATGGCTGTCGACGACATCAAAATTGAGGAAGAAGAATAGTTTTTTATCAAGAATTTGAGAAATCGAAGATTCGACGTAGTCAATTTGAGAAGCCTGACGGACGTGCTGGACACCGTGCTACGGAAGTACTTCAGAATTTGAGCCTTTCGCTGCGCTCAAGGAACGCGAAGCAGTTCCCTTAAAATTCTCGCGCGAAGCGCAAACTTCATGACAAGAAAAAACATCTAAACCAGAAATAATAATACCAAAAATGAGCAATTTACTTTATCCATCTGAGAGTAATAAATTACTTGGATTAGCCATCCAACTTCATAAAGAATTGGGATGCGGCTTCAAGGAAAAAGTCTATCAAGACGCTTTTGAAGTGTTATTAAACGAAAATAAAATTCCCTACGAAAGGGAAAAGCACATTTGCATTGAATATCACGGCGTTGTATTGGAACATGACTTTTATTATGATTACCTTCATGTTGGGAATCATCAACTTGGATTATTGCTGAATTTTGGTTCAAGCAGTTTGCAATACAAATGGATTCCCAATAAGCCAGATTATAAAAAGTAATCATCGTGTTTTTTTCTATCAAGAATTTAAGAATTTGAGAAGCCTGCCGGACGTGCTGGACAGCGTGCTACGGAAGTACTTCAGAATTTGAGCCTTTCGCTGCGCTTAAGGAACGCGAAGCAGTTCCCTTAAAATTCCCGCGCGAAGCGCCAAACTTCAAGTAGCACCGCGTCCAAAAAAATTCTCTAATTCTCTAATTCTTGACAAAAAAAATTATTTTT
>CALGBV010000224.1 GCA_937884015.1 uncultured Bacteroidales bacterium | reverse complement strand
ATCCGCCAATCTTGTAACCGCGTTTCTGGATTTCGCGGCAAACGCCGTGAATGTATTGCGAGCCGTGTTTCTTCGGCTGGTCGTTTTCATCAATCGTGAAACTCCATTTGGCATCACGGTCAACGGAAAAGCCATTTACCGTGTCGGTGCCGTTCGGACGGATGACCGCGTAGATGCCTTTGTCGATGGCGCCGGGGAAGACGAAACCGCCGTTATAGTCGGTATGCTCGCCAATCAGGTTGATACGGCCTGGAGATGTGTATGCAACGCCCTCAGTCTTAAAGCATTGCGTGAAGATGGTCTTTAAGTTTTCTATATCCATAATAGATTCCTTTTTGTTTGATAATTTGGGCGCAAGATATAAAAAAAAATAAAACGGATGGAAAGTCGAGTACAAAAAATGCCTTATATCGAATTATGGGAAACGTTTATGGAATTTTAAATGATGATTGTAACGTAAAGTCGCACGGTCTGCATCTCTACATGCCGACAAATTGTTGTAAAAAAACATGGTTTCTAAGTTGATGAAAAATAAGGATTATCTTCAGTTTTCTTGAAAAAACTGTATCTTTGACGAAAATATCATTTGTATGAGAAAGTTGAATTGTTTGATAATCAGTTTGATTCTTGTCGTTTGCGCGATGTCTTGCCAAAATGAGCCGCAGCAGAAATCTGATGAAAAAACGGTCTATCTTGAAAATTACATCAATTCCAATGAAGACATTATGCCTGCCATTCGTGCGGCATTGGAAACCTGTCGCAGCGAAAAGGCAACCGCTTTGATCTTGCCGGAAGGCCGTTTTGTAGTGAAACCTGATTTTGCTTACGAAAAATATTGTTATGTTAGCAACAACGATGAAGGCCTGAAACGCATTGCTTTTGATTTGGAAGGGATTGAAAATTTGGAAATTAAAGGCAAAGACACGCATTTGGATTTTGTGGGTTTCATAGTTCCGTTTTATGTCGGCGAAGCGAATGACATTACGGTTTCGGGAATTTCGATTGATTACACGACGCCGTTTCATTCCGAAGGCGAAATCATGGCAGTCACCGAAAAATATGTGGATTTGCGTTTCGATACGGTGGAATTTCCTTATCAGATTCGCAACGGCTGCCTTTATTTCGACAATAAGCCTACGGGTTATCCTGAATGTAACAACCTTTTGGAATTTGATAAAACACGCAGGGAACCAGCCTATTACGCCAATGATTATTGGGTGGGCGGAACCGAAATATGCGAGCAACTTCCTGATGGAAACGTACGTGTTTTCCACGAAGGCTTGAAAGGTATGGTTGGCAATGTTTTTGTCTTTGGTTGTGGCCATCGGCTTGTGCCGGGTTTCATTATCAGCGACAGCAAAAATGTGCTGATTCATGATGTAAATGTCTATCATACAGGCGGTATGGCATTTGTTGCGCAGCGTTCGGAAAACATCGAGTTGAATAAGGTGAACGTTACCTGTCCGCCCAATAAAAACAGGATTGTGAGCGCCACGGCTGATGCCACGCATTTCTCGAATTGTGCGGGTTATATTCGCTTGATTGACTGCGTTTTCGAGAACCAGAAAGACGATGCGACCAACATCCACGGCATTTATGCGATGATTTCGGAAATCGAAAAACCGAATCAGATTGTGGTGAAATATGTCCACGGGCAGCAGTTTGGTTTCAATTTCATTTGTCCGCAAATGAATCTTGAAATCGTTGATAACGAAAGCCTTATAACGAATTGCTCTCGTCAGGTTGAAAGTGTGGAAATCTTGAATAAGGAATATACGCGCGTTGTCTTGACTGAGGATTTGCCTGACGATGTGAAAGTGAAATATGTTGTTGCTCAGACGGATGCGTATCCTGATGTGCTGCTGAAAGGTTGTACGATAAGATGCAATCGCGCCCGCGGCATTTTGCTTGGTTCGCGTGGCAAAATAGTGATAGACAGCAACTATTTCCATTCGGCGGGGGCTTCCATTCTGTTTGAGGGCGATGGCTCGTATTGGTACGAACAAGGCGGTGTCCGCGATGTTGAGATTTGCCGCAATGTCTTTGAAAACGGCAATTACGGCAGCAGCGGGTGGGGAAGCGCCTGCATTGCTGTCGGGACGGGGTTGTGGAACGACCGCGAGGCAAGCCGTTATCATCGTAATCTAAAAATCCACGATAATGTGTTCCGTGTTTTCGACCCACGCATTTTGAATTTGTATTGTGTTGATAGCGTTGACTTTCAGAATAATACGATTGAAATGACAAATGATTACATTTACAACAGGCAGGAAACGAGGCGTTTTGTCTATGAAAACTGTGATGGTGTGAGAATTGAGGAATGATCATGTTGCTTTAATTATGAATTAGTTCTAATTTTGCAGAAACATTAAAACTCTATATTATGAATAAGGTAATTAAACTCTTTACAATTGTTGCAATTATGGCATCAAGCCTTGCTCTGGAAGCGCAAAACTTCGATTTTTCAGCTTCTTGCGAATCTGGGCAAACCTTGTATTACAAAATTACAGGATCCAATGAGGTCGAAATAACTTATCCGAACACAGATCTGTTTCCTTATCTTGGTCCTCAGATGCCGGTTGGAAATGTTACCATTCCTTCTATGGTCACATTTGAAGGACATGAATATGAGGTTTCCGCTATCGGTGAGAAGGGTTTTAAAGGATGTAATTCGATGACGGGAGAGCTGGTCATTCCAAATTCGGTGAAGAAAATTGGCCAAGCCGCTTTTAAAGATTGTACTGGTTTAACAGGAAGTCTGACTGTTCCAAATTCAGTGAGTTCCATTGGTGCAGGTGCGTTTGAAGGATGTGTAGGAATGACAGGTACGTTATCGCTTCCTGCTTCTTTGTCGTATTTTGGGCATCTTGCATTCTCGACATGTTGGGAGTCTTTTGTGGTTGATGAAGATAGCCCATATTTTTTCGTTGATTCGAATTGCATCATTATGAAATCGGATTCCACCTTAGTGCTTGGCTGCAAAAACTCGGTGATTCCCGATTATGTAAAGGCAATAGGTTATGGGGCTTTTTATAAATGTTCTGAATTAAATGGTGAGTTGTTTTTGCCGGACTGCTTGGAAGAAGTTGGCACATACGCATTTAAGAACTGTTGTCGTTTGTCAGGGGATTTAGTCGTCCCCGACCATGTGAAAAAAATCGGAACGTATGCCTTCTCCATGTGTTATGGTTTTAATTCCATGACATTGGGAAAGTCCGTGCAGGAAATTCAGGCTTTTGCTTTTGCAGATACCCATAACTTTCAGTACATTGTTTCAAAAAATCCCATAGCGCCGCCAAGTGCTCAGGCATTTGATGGAGTGGGAGATGTACCTGTTATCGTTCCTTGTGGCGCATTGGAAAATTATCAGAATGCTGTCGAGTGGAAAGATTTTTCGTCAATTGAGGAACGGAATCTGTTTGAAATAGAAGCAGTTTCGGCAAATGAAGAGCATGGAAGCGTTGAGATTTATCAGATGCCAGATGATTGCCTTGACAATACCGCAGCGGTTTTGGCGGTTCCAAGAGAAAATCACAGTTTTATCAATTGGACGGAAGACGGCGTTGTGGTTTCGGAAGATTCGCTGTTTTTCTTCCCGCTTGAAAGCGACAGACATTTGGTTGCAAATTTCCAATATTCCAACATCGGGAAAAGTCAGTCTTCATTGATTAATGTGTTCCCAAACCCGACAAAAGGCTTGCTGAACATCAATGCCGAAAATGTCGAAATGATTTGTGTTTTTGACGTTAATGGTTTGCAAGTCAGTGAAATGAAAGCGATTTCAGAAAAGAATTGCGTTTTGGATTTGACATTCCTGCCATCAGGTTGTTATGCAGTTCAAATCGTTGGAAAACATGGTGCAATTACAAGAATAGTTGTTAAGGATTGAGCAACGGAAAAACATTTTAGAAACCGTTTTTGCAATGTGTTTCTGAAAAAGTCCCGACCGAAAGTGTATTGAAAGTGCAAAAAGTCCCGACGAAAAGTGTAGTCAAAGCATAAAAAGTCCCGACGAAAAGTGTAATTGAGATAGTTTTCTGGTGACAAATTATCATCTAATATCATTGTTATAATTCTAATTATCAGACAATTTGTCATTTATCAAGCGTTTGCTGTGAACAAAATCACAATGGCTCAAGTTTTGATAAGAGCAGCGAAAATTTTCATGCAATATGAATACGTACAACCAAACACAGAAACCAAAACAGAACTACGAATCGTTGAATCGGTTCGCAAAGAATCTGAATGAGTTGGCCTCGGCGGGCAAGCTCGATCCGGTCATTGGCCGCGATGAGGAAATCCGCCGTGTGCTGCAAATTCTTTCGCGCCGCACCAAGAACAACCCTATATTAATAGGTGAGCCTGGTGTCGGTAAGACGGCCATCGTTGAAGGTCTTGCGCAGCGTATCGTAAGCCGCGATGTGCCTGAAAACCTGAAGTCTAAGACCGTTTTCTCCCTTGATATGGGTGCGCTGATTGCCGGTGCAAAATACCAAGGCGAGTTTGAGGAACGCCTGAAAAACGTCATCAAGGAAGTGGTTGACAGCGATGGTGAAGTCATTTTGTTCATCGATGAAATCCACACGCTGATTGGCGCAGGTGCTACGGGCGGTGCCATGGATGCGGCCAACATCCTGAAACCGGCCTTGGCGCGTGGCGAATTGAGGGCCATCGGTGCCACGACTTTGAAGGAATACCAGCAGTTTTTCGAGAAGGACAAGGCTTTGGAACGCCGTTTCCAAATCGTCATGATTGACGAACCCGATGCTGCATCGGCCATTTCCATTTTGCGTGGCTTGAAGGAACGTTACGAGACGCATCACCACATTCGCATTTTGGACGAGGCCATCATCTCTGCCGTGCAACTCTCAGTGCGCTATATATCAGACCGTTTCCTGCCCGATAAGGCCATCGACTTGATTGATGAATCGGCAGCGAAACTTCGTCTAGAGATGGACTCCCTTCCAGAGGAACTGGATGATGCAGAACGTAATATCAAGCAACTGGAGATTGAGCGCGAAGCAATCCGCCGTGAAAACGACACCAAGAAACTTGAAGAATTAGGCAAAGAAATTGCCCATCAGAAAGAAGAAGCCGAGGTGCTTCGAGCCGCTTGGAAGAGTGAGAAAGAAGTCATTGATACCATTCAGCAGCGTAAGATTGAAATCGAGCAGTTGAAGTATCAGGCTGAGGCTGCCGAGCGAGCTGGCGACTATGGTAAAGTGGCTGAGATTCGCTACGGAAAAATCAAAGAAGCTGAGTCGCAGATAGCCGAGAGTCAGAAGAAGCTTCAAGAAATTCAGCGCGGTAAGGCGTTGATTAAAGAAGAAGTAGATGCCGACGATATTGCAGAAGTCGTTAGCCGTCAAACAGGCATTCCTGTTACAAAGATGATGCAGGGTGAACGTGAGAAACTGCTCCATTTGGAAGAAGAACTCCATAAACGTGTGGTAGGTCAGGAAGAGGCCATCGAGGCAGTCTGTG
>CALGBV010000223.1 GCA_937884015.1 uncultured Bacteroidales bacterium | reverse complement strand
AAAGATAAACAAAAAGCCCGACGCCGAAGCATCGGGCTTTTGTCATTATGAAAAGAAATCAATGCATCACGGTGAAACGGCGTGAAGCGGTGCCGTTAGCGGTACGGATAGTGGCATTGTAGATGCCGGCTTCGTACTGCGTGGTGTTGATAATCACCTGATTTTCGGAGCATGTGATGGTTCCGATAATCTGGCCCATCATGTTGCTGATGACGACTTCCGTCATGCCTTCGGCCTGAATGGTCAGGTTACCATTGGCAGGATTCGGGAAAATGTTCATCTCAGCTTCGTTTTCGCAGACAGAAGTAACGGTTGCCGTCACATAGTCGTTGCCATCGTTAGCCCATGCTGGAGTCGATTCGCAATGGTTGCGGTAGGCAGTCACTTTATAATAATAGGTGCCAGTTTCAACTTCATCGAAATATTCATGAGCGGCCTTGTCGGCTTCGCCAACTTCCGTGTAAGTCACGTTATCGGTTGAACGGTAAATCTTGAAGTTCTTAGGCTCGTCGGCATATTCCCAAGTCAAGAGGGTACCGAAAGCATCTCCTTCGTAAACATATTCGGCAGCCAGATTGTCAGGAGGCAGGCAGCCGCTGCAATCGTTTTCTTCGGTGGTCAGCACGCTCGGAATGTTGGCTGATGAACCTGAGTAGGAATAGACTGATTCGTTTGATGAGTTCTTAATGTTGATGGTGATGCTTTGCACCGTGCTTGATGGGGCGACCCACTTGAAGGTGACATTGCCTTCCGGAACGCGCATCTGATAGCTGATAGGTGTTGATGAAGTCATGGTCAATTCCTCAACGACATTGCCAAAAGAGTTGACCAACTGAATCTTACCATCATTCCAGCCTTGGAAGTTGGTGGTCTGACCAACGATTTTCCAATAGCAGGTAGGACCATACTGGTATCTGTATTCAGCCACACGGCCTTTCATGTTGTTGGTGATGTAATAGACGGTGTAAACATAGCTGTCGAATTCCGGCACTTCATCGGTGAAAGACATGGTTGCGCCGGCAGCAACATTTTCCTGTGCAAACACTTGGACTCCATTACGTTCAATGACAATCTTCTCGATGTTTTCAATGGTTTCACCACCATAATTCACCGAAGGATTTTCCCATGTGATGACACCTTGCTTTGAATTGGCATTGATGGCATTGATGTTCAGTTCAGGAGCTGCAACATAACCGTCATAGATATAGTCAGGAATAAAGTTGAAGACAGCAGCATTGTACTCATTGAAATGAGAACCTGGAGGATTCACAGCATCGATGGCATAATAAGAATCGCCATAGCCGCTCCATCCGAAATTGAAGTGGAAATAGCGGTCGTCACGATAGCCGTCGCAAACGAAAGCGTGACCTTCATTGCCTTCACCACCTGAATAATAGAAAGGTATTCCACGATCCAGACTTTCGATGAGTTTGTCTTCCCATTGCGTTCTGCTGTATGAATCGCGATAGAGAAGTTCGGCAGCCGAAGTGTATCTGAAATAGGTCGAAATAGCGCCAGGGACATCACCCGACTGGGCACCGCTACCATTGTAACCATATTGCATGTCGATTGAAATGCCGCAATGCCACATCAGGCGTGCAACGGCATCAATCTGAACAGCTTGTGAACCATTGGTGATTTGGATTGGCATGTTGTTCCAATCGTAATAGGTGTTTTCGAAATCGGCGGTCTGCATCGGGAAACCCTGTGGTGTGTAGGAATATGTTCCTGCACCATGATCAGGCCAGTTCCAGTATTTCATCACCATAGCCATGGCATCAGCAGCGCAGCCGGCATAAACGTGGCCGCCAGGACCATAGTTGTGAGCCGGGCACAGATGGTTGTAAGGGCTGTCCTGGTTCCATTTCAGGTTAATCAGCGGATTGACGCCTTTTTCGCCTGACTTTTCGGAAACGCTGCCGTCTTTGGCGAGACGCATCCACTGTTCGGCAATCTGAGTTTCTTGTTCCATACCGGTTTCAACGGCATAACTGATTTCTTTGGTGTAAAGACTCAGGAAATCGCGCATGCCGTCAGGCATGTTGGCGGCATCGAAACTGCCTTCTTCGGAGAAAGCGAGGATAGGCTGCGCCACGTCATTGGCGGAGACAACCACAAAACCGCCTTCAAAGTTGAAGACATAAAAGGCTGCATTGCCATTGGCCTGCATGGAAGTGTAAGCCAAATTCAGGTTGCTGACTTGTTTTGCAACGGCGAGGTTGCGGTTGGCGAACTTCAAGCCGTATTCCTTGGCTTGGTTCACATCGACTGGTGAGGCCACGACTTGTGCAAACGAAAGCGCCAAGGCCATCACGAAAAATAATGTTTTTCTCATTTGTTATTAAGTTTGATATTGAATTTCAAAAAATAGCCAATTACTTCATTACGGAAACACGTTTTGTAGTTTCGCCATAGGCCGTGACAATCTTAACGAAATAAATGCCCGGCTGTTGCTGGCTAAGGTCAAGATTCATGGCATCGCCTTCGCAAGCAATGGCATAAACCTGCTGACCGACAAGGTTTGTCACCGTCACCGACTTCATGTCCTTTGCCTCAATCATGACGCTGCCGTTGGTCGGGTTAGGATAAATCTGGCAGTTGATTGTCAAATCAGCGACACCGGTATTGAAGTAACGGAGGAAATCTTCGCCCGTTGCTGTCAGTGCAAATTCCGATTCACATTCGGCATAAATGGCCTTCACCTGGAACTTGTAATCGAAGGCTTCTGTCATCGGGCCAAAATCGTAACTGGTTTCAGCGAGGTTTTCGGTGGCAACGGCTGCTCCGCTTTGGGTGTCGGTAATGACCAAAGCATAGCCGTCAGGAACTCTGTCAGCTGGAGCCGTCCATTCCAAATGGACTATACCGCTTTGCATAGAGCCATTGAAAGCAGTTGGAGCCGAGCATGGCAAAACCTCACCAGTAACCGTTACGCAGACTTCGTTGGTCGGTTCCGATTCCGTTCCTTCTTTCACTGCCGTCACCTTATAACAATAGGTCTTGCCTTCTTCGACGGTTTCATCAATATAAGTGTTTTCCGTAAGGTTTTCAGCAATGACCACACCATCGCGATAGAGCTTGTGGCTTTCAGCCAATGCAGCGTAATTCCATGCCAATTGAACTTTCATCACTTTGTCGACTACAACTAAACCATCAGGTGTGGCGGTCTTGTTAAATTCCACGAAAAACTCGTCCGGATTATACAAAGCAGCTGCATAGGCTGAAGTGCATTGAATGTCGGAATACATGGCTGTAATGGCATAGTAGTACTTTCCTTCATCGAGGCTGGTGTTGTCCTTATATTCCAATGCCGTAGTAGGCTTTATCAATCGGTAGTTTTCACCTTCGGCCTTGCGGTAAATCAGATAACCATTCGGTGTGCTGCCTTCAGGTGTTTCCCAATGGATAAACGGACGGCCATTGCTCTGGATTGTGAGATAGAGTCGCATAGGCGGTTCGCAACCCGAACCCGAATTGGCGCAATATTCGTTGGAAAGTTCCGATTCACCACCACTGCAAAGTGCCGTGACCTGGTAGCAATGGCCGCCAATTGAAGTGTTTTCATCGAGGAACTGCTTTTCAGACGACATCTGGAAAATGAAGCCATCGCGATAGATGCAGTATCCGAATTCGGGTGTCAGGTCAGAATCCCATGTAAGCAGAATGTTGGTGTTGTCATCCTGTTGGGCAACAGCTTTCAGGTTGAATGGTTTGGTGCAAATGTTTTCATTGCCACAACCATTGTTGATGTTGACGATTTCGCCTGCCTCGAGTTGGGCGGATGAACCGTTATAGTTGAACACGATATTGCCATCGGCATCTTTGATGGAGAAACCGACTTTGCTGACAGCAGATTCTGGTTCAACCCAAACAAAAGAATTACGGCCTAAAGCGACAGAAATGTTTTGTACTGCGACAGTTGATGAAGTCATGGTGACAAAAGCCGTTTCGGTACCTGCGCCGTTGCGCACTGAGATACCGCCACCATTCCAGCCGTGGAAATCGCCGCCCGAAAGCACCACTTTCCATTGGCAATAAGGGCCATACGAAACCGAATTGTAAACCGGACGGCCATCCATGCCACCATTGACCAGACTAATGGAATATTCGAATTGGTCGAAATACGGCACTTTGTCGGTGTAGCTCATGTTAGCACCGGCGGCCACATTTTCCTCTTCATGAATAACGAAACCATTGCGTTTGACAATGACTTTGTCGAAAGAGGAAACCGTTGCCCCACTGACCGTCGTCGTCGGATTGACCCACGAAAGCGTTCCGAACAAAGACTCATCGTTTTCAACACTGATAACCAATGTATCAGGTGCCATAGGCATTGCCGAATACATATCTTTCGGAGCCATGTCAAGGATGACACCCTGACCGCTGGAATATTCGAAATCATCGCCATCAATGACGAAATAGCCATTGTCGGCACCACCCCACCCCCAATTGAAGTGGAAAAGATAATCGACATCATAGCCGTCGCAAATGAAAGCATGACCACCGTCGGCACCTGCGAAACCAGAGTAATAAATCGGCATATTCTGGTCCAAATTTGCACGGAGCATATCTTCCCATACTCTTGTCGCAGTGGCACCCTTTTCAACATATCGTGCTTCAGGTGCGTAGCTGAAATAAGCAGCCATGTCGCCAGGCACCTCAGGAGAATGGGCACCGCTGCCATCGGTAGCATAATCCATGTCGACAGCTACGCCGCAATGATATGACAGAATTGCCACGGCATCGATTTCTTCATCTGTCGACTGGTTGCCCAATGACATAGGCATGATGTCCCAATTGTAAGTGGTTCCGCCAAAATCAGCTAACTGCTCGCCATAAACAGGATGCATATAACTATGTGAGCCAGTGCCTTGTGCCGGATAATTCCAATATTTCATGATTTGGGCCATAGCCGTTGCCACACAGCCAGTAGGTGTCCCGGGAGGGCAATATCTGTTGTACAATGGCGACTGATTCCATTTGGTCTGAATCAACGGGCCAACCACAGGAACGTTGCTGCCACGCGAGGTGTTGCCATAGTTTTCAAGCTGTTTCCATTGTGCGGCAATGTCGGCAGAAGCATGGCTGCCTGCCTGAACGGCCTGAGCAATGCTTTCGGAAATTTCGCCGAGGAACCACTTCATGTTTTCCGGACCGTTTTCGTAATCGAAAATGCTTTCATCGGAATAAGCCAAGACGGGACGAGCGCAATCGTCGGCGGCAATGATCACAAAACCATTGCCAACGTTGAAGGCGTACATCGTGGCCATGCCGTTAGTGCCACGGAGCGTGTACGACAAAACGGCTTCATCAATTGACCTCGAAAGGCCCGAATGATGGTTTGCAAAACTTGTTGCAAGACGTTGAGCCTTAACAACATCGACAGGTTTTGCCTGAGCTATGCTCACACCCAAAAGGGCGATAATCAAGAAGAGTAAATGTCTTTTCATAGTTATAAGTTTGATGTTTTCTTAATAAGGGGTCA
>CALGBV010000222.1 GCA_937884015.1 uncultured Bacteroidales bacterium | reverse complement strand
TTCAAATCCTCAGGAATAGGCTTCGACACGTTTTTCTCACGGTCGATGCAGACCAAAACACTGCCGCAAACCGACATTACTTCGCCCGTCACGGTGTTTCGCAAACATTGCTTCAGTTTCACGCTACTGCGCCCAATTTCAACTACTTCCGTATCACAAACAATCTTATCGTGAATGCGGATAGGCTTTTTGAAATCTATTTCCACATGAACCAAAACTAAATCAAAAGTCAGCCAGTCGATTTCTTTCTGCATGGCATTTTCGAGGAATTGCGTGCGGCCATAGTCGTAAAGGTTCAGCTGATAACCATTGTTGACGTGATTGAACGGATCCAAGTCGCTCATTCTGATTTGTATCGGGCAAGTAAACATGATTTTCCTTTTTTAACGTGCAAATGTAGGATTTTTTTGCTTGCGAATATGAAAAAATACATATTTTTGCCGCGTAAAATGATTGAAAATATAAAGTAACACTTTCGATTTTCATTGAAAATGCAAAGTAGCACTTTCGATTTTCATTAAAAATACAAAGTAAATATCATATTTAGCAAAGTATAAAACAATGTTTGACAGATATTTAAATATAGACAGAGACCTCGATTGCAGTATTTTCCTATTTGGAGCAAGACAAACAGGAAAATCAACCTATTTGGCAAAGGCTTTTCCCGATGCCATTTACATTGATTTGTTAGACACGGAACTATGTACTGCATACCGTCGTCGCCCTGGCCTTTTATACGAACAATTGCGTGACAAACCAGCAGGAACCATCGTAGTCATTGACGAAATACCTGAAGTTCCATTGTTGCTTAACGAAGTTCACCGGCTAATCTCCCAATTTGGCATTCGTTTCGTCCTATGCGGCAGCAGCGCAAGGAAACTGAAGCGAAAAGGTTACAACGCATTGGGTGGCAGAGCGTTCCCTTACTATTTTTATCCTCTTGTGAGCGCAGAAATTCCACAATTCGACATTGATAGAGCCGTGAACAACGGAATGCTTCCTACACATTATCTGGCAAAAAACGCCAGCATCAACCTTGCTGCCTATGTTGACATTTATTTGAAAGAAGAGATTAAAGCCGAAGCATTAATTCGCGACCTTAACAATTTCCAACGTTTCTTGGAAGTCGCAGCCATGACCGATGGCGAGATGGTGAATTACAAGAATATAGCAGGCGATTGTTGGGTCAGTGCCCCGACTGTTAAGGAATACTTTTCCATCCTTGAAGACACCTTGATTGGCTTTATGGTTCCCGCTTACAGCAAAGTGACGAAACGCAAACTGATTCAAGCACCGCGCTTCTATTTTTTCGATGTCGGCATTGTCAACTATCTGCTACACAGAAACAAACTCGTAAGAGGCACTGTTGAATATGGACACGCTTTCGAACATCTAATCATCCAAGAGCTAAAAGCCTACATTGGCTACACGCACAATATCAAGCAGTTATCCTATTGGCGAACCTACACCGGCATTGAAGTGGACGCCATCATAGGTGATGCAGAACTCGCCATCGAAATCAAATCCGTTGACGAGGTGCAAGGGAAACATCTGAAAGGTCTAAAAACATTCAAGGAAGAACACCCCGAAAGCCGTACCATCATCGTTTCGTTGGACCGTATCAACCGACGCATCGGCGATGTGGAAAGCATATATGTCATGGATTTTCTTAAGATGCTTTGGAACAGAGAGTTGTTTTAAACATTTTAGAGATTACTTGGATTTACTTTAAAAAAACCGCCTCTCACTCGATTTGCCATAGTTTTGAAATTTAGAGACGCACCGCGGTGCGTCTTTACGCTTCATCAAATTTTGACAAACCTATATATCTATGGAAGAATTTTCACTGAAAGAAAATCAAATTGTTGTTTTCAGCCTCTCTGCCGAAGCTTCCGAACTTACAAACCACACCACATCGTTTTCCTCAAAGACGATGCGTGCCGAAGGATTCAGAATGAAATCGCCGTTGCGCTCAATGGCAATCACCATAGCGCTGTAATGGTTCGACAAGCCAGAATCCACAAGCGAGACCTGATAGAAACGGTTTTCTTTCGTAATGACCATCTTGTGCAAATCGACATCGTTTACAACTGCCTCGTTAATAAGCACTTCGTCCTCAATTTCCACTCTACTCTTCAATTTCATGATATGGTCATCGTTGCCCACGAAAGTGATAACATCCAACGGGAAAAGTACAAAATCCTTATTCGGCAAGTCAAAGACCTTCTTGCCACGCTCCACACTGACCACACTGATGTTGTAATTATCACGGAAATCGGTTTCGGCAATCGTTTTTCCCACATAATCGCTGTCCTGACTCAAAGTCATTTTCTCCAAACGGAAATTTTCCTGCAAGACTTCAGGAATGGCAAACGCTTGCAAATCATCGCGTTTATTCATATTTTCCAAGAAACGTTTTTCGATTCTTTCGTAAAATTTCATAAAACGGTTGCTGATGCGCAACAAGCCGAACAATGCCAATGCCACTGCAAAAAGGACAAGATGATTGAAGTCGATATAATGGGTCAAAATATTATAAATCAACAGAATGACAACTACATAACGTATGGCAAAAACGGTGCGGATAATGGTCCTGTTGAAACGGCTGGCCTTCATCAGTTTTTCGTTGGCATGGCGCGACTTGTGCTTGAAAGCCACGGCCCAAAGGAAAGGCGACAGCACAATGAGGGTAATGGCGCAATTGATAATGGAACTCCACACACCCGGAATGAGACGGATTATATAACCATCGATGAAGAAACACACGAGCATCAATGCAATAATGATGGCCACATAAATGACCATGTTTTTCAGTTGCCGGACGAAGAAAGCGTGCATATCGACATGTTCGCCGCTTTTCACTTTCATACCCGTCTCCTTGTTGCTGAAATTCAGCCGCCATTTTTCCGGTATGCGTTTCTCAAGCCAATTGTAGCAAGGAACGGCGGCATTGATGGTATAAGGTGTGAGAAAGGTGGTGATGATGGACACCGAAACAATAATCGGATACAGAAAATCATCGATGACACCGAAACTCATGCCCACTGTGGCAATGATGAATGAAAATTCACCAATCTGGCCGAAGCAGAAACCCGCCTGCATGGAAGTCTTCAAATTATTGCCAGCCAGCAACATACCGCCCATCGAACTCAGCGATTTCAAGGAAAGCACGACCAAGGTAATGACCAGAATCTGCCACCAATATTGCACCAAAACGGCAGGATCGACCATCATGCCGACTGAAACGAAGAAAACTGCGCCAAAAAGGTTCTTGATAGGCGTAGTCAGTTTGTGAATCATCTCAGCTTCAAGCGTTTCGGCGAGAATCGAACCCATGATGAAAGCACCCAAAGCCGATGAAAAACCCGCAACATTAGCCAAGACAACCATCAGGAAACACAAACCAACGGCAAAAACCGTCAAAGTTTCCTCCGACATGAATTTACGGATCCATTTCAGCACCGATGGAATGAGATAGATGCCGCCAATGAACCATATCAAAAGGAAGAAAACCAACTTCAGCATACTGAAAACCAATTCCTTGCCATTGAAAGTCTGACTGACGGAAAGCGTCGAAAGAATGACCATCATCAGGATGGCCGCCAAATCCTCGACCACCAAAACGCCAATGACGCTCTCGGTAAACTTCTCGTGCTTCAGTTTCAAATCGTCAAAAGCCTTGGCTATGATGGTCGTCGACGACATGGAAAGCATGGCTCCGAGAAACATGCAATCCATCTTGCTCCAACCCAGCAATTTGCCGAGAAAAAAACCTATGATGCACATCGAAACCAATTCGGTCAATGCCGTGATGCCGACCGTGCCGCCCACTTTTTTGAGTTTCTTAAAACTAAATTCCAAGCCGATGGCAAAGAGCAGAAACACCATGCCGATTTCGCTCCAAGTCTCAACGCTCGTATGGTCGTT
Source organism: uncultured Bacteroidales bacterium (assembly GCA_937884015.1). Taxonomy (GTDB): domain Bacteria; phylum Bacteroidota; class Bacteroidia; order Bacteroidales; family F082; genus Limimorpha. The sequence goes on along the minus strand of CALGBV010000222.1, from coordinate 1,555 downwards.
GACATTAGGAAACCAACCAAAATAAGGCCCAATAAGAAAACCGGCAATGATGTAGCCTAACACAAGCGGCTGCTTCAGCCACTTGAAAATGACCGTAGTAAGTCCTGCTGTAACAAGGATAAGCGCCAAATCGGAAAACAATACAGGTAAGTCAGACATAAGATTTCATTTTAAAATTTTGTGCGACAAATATAACAAAAAAGCACAAACTTTAGCGCAATTTTCAACGAAAACATTCTTTTCCGATACAAGTTTGATTATCATCTTTGCCCTTGCCGTTTTTTTATGCTCCAATGTATACTATTGTGAATTTTATTGTTACTTTTGCTCACCAAATCAAAAAGAATATGTTGCAGCAACTCAAACAATTCAAGGAGAAGCATCCGTTTACCGCGCTGATGCTCATTGCGATAGCGGTCAGAATCATTGCAGTGGCTTTCGTTCCAGACTTCGGCTCGCATCAGGAATTACAGCATCCGAGCCTCATTCACGACTTTTTGGAATGGCTCAAAAACGCCATCGGACTGAGCGGCTCACCCAAAGTGCAGTTCGTCAGCCGCACCTTCTACGCGCTGATTTCATTATTCACGGTATCAATGATTTACCGCATTTGCGACTTGATTGCAGGCAAAAGCAATGCATGGATTATCGCACTCATTCCAACCATTTGCTGCATTATGCCATCGTTTGGCATCATCGAAAACATCAGTGCTTTTTTGGGCCTGCCGCTTGTGCTTTACGGTAGCAACATCGTGCTGCGTCAAGAAGTGCTGCGCAAAGCGAACATGCACGAAAACGTCCACCGTACATCGTTTTATGTCGCGGGCATCATGTTTGGATTGGGTATTGCCGTTTGGTATGAAAGTGCCTTGATTGCCCTCAGCGTGCTGCTGATTCTCGCCTTGAAACGCAATCGGAAAGGCGTTCAATTCACATTTATTGGACTGATTATCACGTTGGTAATCATTTATGCCTTACTTCTTATTTTACATGTTAATCCTTGGGGATATGTGATGATTTAAGTCATTTGCAATTTCTATATTTATTAAACTGAGATGAGACTCCCGCCTGCGTGGGAGTGACGTTCTTCCAAAGACCGTCAAAAAACAAAAAAAACTCCAACAGTCTAACCATCCACAAGTCCAAAAGTCTAATAGTCCAAAAGTCTAACAGTCCACAAGTCAAAGAGTCCATAAGTCAAAAAAGTCTAAAAAATCGCCCTATGACACCCGAAGAAGCCCGTCAACGTATCGCCGAATTGAGCGAAGAACTTGAAAGACACAACTATAACTATTATATCCTCGCCAACCCGACCATCAGCGATTACGAGTTCGATATGAAACTCGAAGAGCTAAGTCGTTTGGAAAAGGAGTTTCCCCAGTTTTTGCTGTCCACCTCCCCCACTCAGCGTGTCGGCGGCGGCGTAACCAAGGAATTCAAGAGCGTCGAGCACCGCTATCCGATGCTTTCGTTGGCCAATTCCTACAGCAAGGAAGACATTGAAGAGTTCATTACGCGCATCAAAAAACCTATCAATGAGGAAGTTGAGTTTTGC
>CALGBV010000221.1 GCA_937884015.1 uncultured Bacteroidales bacterium | reverse complement strand
GCCTCGAGACCTCGAAATCCAAATTGAAGTTTAATTTTGAACAGTTTCTTATATTATTTCTGTGGGTGATGATTTTCATCAGAAATGCTATAAAGTAACAAAGTAACAGTAACAAAGTAACATTGGTTTGCCAGTAGGCATCGCATCACCGGCATTAAGGGCGGCCCCCATCTTCGCTAAGGCAAGTCCAACTGCAATAAGAGATGACATGGAGAAAAGCAAGGAATGACACGGAGGCGGTGATGCGCAGGGTACTCGCGGAAGCAGCGGCTGCCGCCCCGAAAACAGCCAAATCGTTCAGTCTATCAAATGCTCCTTGCGGAAGTAGGTCTCAAGGTCGGCGATAAACTTCTCCTTGTCGAAATCTGCAACTTTTTTGGGCATTTTGAGCTTGCGGAGATAGTCCATGATGGATTGTGCCACAATTTTCTTCACTTCTTCCTCCGTGGACTCAAGCACCTTTGCATAGTCGAGTTTTATCTCACATTCAAAGGTCTTTTCGATGGTGAAAGGATCCCATCCGTCAAACATTGCCTCTTTGTATTCGGTGTATTTGGGACGACGAGGCATGAAAAATGAATCATATTGAGGGCCTACACCAATTAGCCCTATCAGGAATTTTTTTATGCTTTCTCCATAATTGTTTTCAGTAATAAATTGAGTCAAACGTTCCGAGAGCTCATGAACAAAATTCATTTTCCCATCAATTCCTTGATCAATTTGTAATCCAATTGAAATATCCATATCTATTCAATTTATTTGTTTCCCCATTGTTTTTTGCATCTGATTGTTCTGAAACTCGGAATGTAATTCGACCCATACGCCAACTTTTCAAGGCTACCTCGTCCTTCCATCAAAAAGGCGGCGGCCTTTTGGTGAAAAGCACGCCGCTTTTTCGGTTTACGTTTCCGATTTCTTTAAATCAACCACGGTCGAAATGCGGCATGTCCTCAGGAATGATGATGGAAAACTCAATCAGTCCGCCGACGATTTGCTTTGCATCGTCCTCATACCAAGGCGTTTGGTAAATCAGTTTCTTCTTGCCTTTTTTCGAAATGGTGTAGGCATTCGTGTCGGCTTCGCCAATCAGATGGCGGATGATGGCCTGCGATTTCTCGTTGTGGCAATTCATGAGGTTTTTGCCGCGCGTGTCGCCGTTCACATCAATAGATGAATCGTTCTGGTAAAGCACATTGCCATCCTTGTCGCAAACGGTGATGGCCAGATTCAGGTTTTTGAAATAATCGATGTTTGTCATATTAATTTGATTTGTTTATGCCTTTAATTGCAAAATGCAAATGTAGTCATTTTTTTATTCCGCATCATCGATTGCGACTGAAGCCCGAGCAGGAGCACTGACCGCCCCAACGATTCCAATGCCGCCCTTCACATTGGAATAGATTTGCGCCGGCTCCATGAAAAGTCCCAGCACTTGCGACATGTCGGAATCACCCACATTGGAAAGGGTCTCTTCGTATTTGTAATAGTTTTCGTCAACCTGATACAAATCAATGCTCCAATTGTGATTATCCGGATCTAATTCATCATTGTAAGAGGCATTATAGCAAACAAACTGGATGTCGTATTCCTTTCCATCGAAACACTGGTCGGAAAACAGATTTCCAAAACGGCTGCTGAAATACAGGTTGCCGGACCCCATATCCGATATAATCATGTCCAAATCAATGCCTTCAAACAAGTTCGATTTCATGAGAAAAGCAGGATTTGAAGAACAGAATTGTTCCATGTTGTCACGGTTCATCAGATTGTAGTAATTGATACCTAATGGGTCAGACATCTTCATATCGAAATAAATGTCGGCATACAGACAATCGCCAGGATAAACCGTATCATAGACAAATTCCGTATAGTCATCGCCATCCCATTCATAATCATATAAGAACCTGCAATGGTTTCCGTTTTCATCCAAATCAGGATAGCAATCCGGGCAATCCTCATAGGATGTTTCGCAAATGCGTTCGACTTTCAAAGTGTCAAAACTAAGAAGAGAAGGCATTTCAGGCATGACGATTTCCGCCGTCACCTTGTCAAATTCATCGCCAAAGACCTCGAACCGCACCTTGTCGCCTGTGCGGAAAACGTAATTCCCCGTACAATAATTATATGAGAAAGACTGGTAGTCGCCTCCCGAATAAGAACTAAAACTTGAATAATCATTCAAGACATAAGTGTCGCCCATGGTGGAATCGGCAATAGACAAATTCTCCACAAACTCATCATTTACAAAGAGTTTCACTTCAAGTCCCTTCACCCGCAAATCAGTACTCCCATCCATAATGAAACGGCTACGATGCACCATCAGCCGAGGTGTTTCGCCCACATACTGCAAGCCGTTGACAACCAGGACCGGTTCGGAATCTTCGCCCGTAAATTCAATTTCCTTTTCGCAAGCTGCACACAAAAGCATCAATGCAACCATTATAAAATGTATGTTTTTCATTGCAATTTCCTTTCTGATTAGAATTTAAAAGAATAGCTGAAAGTAGGCATGATGGGGAAAAGGCACACCTGAACGAACTCCTTTCCCAACGAATCCCATGCCTGCGTATCAGGATTATATGTCCTAAAAGTATCGGAATAAACCATAAACGGATTGTTGTGGCAAAGTGCGTTGTAGATGTTCAGGCTCCAAGTGCGTTCACCATGTTTTTTCTGCTTGTGCCAGTTCAAGCCCAAATCAAGACGCTGGTAACTGTTGAAACGGTAGTTGTTGCGGTGCGTGACGTAGCCGAGATAAGGAAAATAGCTGTCACCAATCGGCAAACCGTAAAAATTCTGCAAGGCCAAAGTTGCACAGTTGCCAGTGCTGTAGACCCAAGTAAGCCCCATATCGAACCTGTCGCTGAACTTATAGGAAGCTACGATGTTCAAATCGTGGCGGCGGTCGTATTTAGCGGGAAACACTTCGCCGAAATTCAGTTCCTGGCCCGGACGGTTGAAAAGGCGGTTGGCGTGCGACCATGTGTAGCCTATCCAACCCGTCAACTTGCCCACCGTGCGCTGCGCGAGAAACTCGATGCCGTAACTATAGCCGTCACCCATGACAACCTTGTCCTGCCAATCGGCAGCATCGAGGCTGAAGAAAGTGGCACCGTCCTTATATTCCACAACGTTTTTCATGAATTTGTAGTAACCTTCCAGCGAAAACTCAAAACCTTTCCAATTGTAGAATGTCCCAGCCGCCACCTGATGCGCTTTCATCGGAACAATTTCCCCAGTAGCAGGCACCCAGAGATCGGTCGGCAGACTGATTGAATTGCTCGAAAGCAGATGCACATATTGGCTCATGGCGGCATAACCGGCTTTGAACGAGAGGTTTTCATTTGCCAAAGCCCTGAGGCTTGCACGAGGTTGCAGGCTGTGATAGGTTTTCCCATCGACTGAAAAAGCAGAATAATGCAAACCCAAATTGAGTTTCAGGAAATTGCTAATGTTCCAATTATCCTCGACGAAAGCATCCGTCTCAAAAGCGCGGATATCGGCATTTCCGGCAACAGTGTCGAATTTCGACCCATAATCATCGAAATGGATGGCCGTAGTGCTCGGCTTATATTGATGATAAGTGAAATCGGCTCCGAATTTCACATCGTGGTTTTCATGCGGCTTATAATCAAAATCGGCCTTTGCCGTGTAATCGAAAATACCCGAATTCATGCCTAAGCCGGCTTCCGTTTTTCCTGTATATGGCATGTCATTCAGCAAAAAACTCTCTATTTCAGACATTTTCATATCCATCAGATGACGATAGCGCGTGAAACTGCCCGTCACATTCATGAACATTTTCGGTGAAACGACATGATTCCAACGCAAGGCAGCAATGCGGTTGCCCCATTTCCAGTTCATGTTCACTTGGGTTTCGTACGAACTCGAAACATCCAAATTGTGATATTCCTCAAGCATTGAAATTTTGGCATAAACCTTATCATCACCAGAATAAAGGCTGAAAAAAAGACGGTCCTTATCGGAAAACCTGTGGTTCAGTTTCAGGTTGAAATCGTAGAAATAATAGCCTGCCCAAAGTTTGCTGCCCTCACCGCCACTGGAGTTGAAGACGAGATTGATAACAGGTGCCGTAAACAAATCGTAATACGTGCGGCGAAACGAAAGATTGAACGAAGTCTTGCCTTTCACAATCGGGCCTTCAACATTGACCTTGGCTGCAATCAGACCAAGACTGACATTGCCGTGATAATCAAACATATCGCCATCCTTGGTGCGCACATCAACCACCGATGAAAGACGTCCGCCGAAACGGGCAGGGAAATTGCCTTTGTAAAGCGTAACGTTTTTGATGGCATCAGCATTGAAAGCCGAGAAAAAGCCCATGGCGTGATTCACATTGTAGAGCGGAACGCCATCGAGCAAAATAAGGTTTTCGTCAGGGCCACCGCCACGCACATACATGCCCGCCGAACCTTCCGTTCCCGACTGAACGCCAGGCAGCAACTGCAGAGTCTTGATGACATCGACCTCACCGAAAATAGCAGGAATTTTCTTCATCTGCAACATCGGGACATCTATAGTGCTCATCTGTGAGCCTGTCACATTGTTTTCAATGGCTTTAGCTGTCACCGTCACCTCGCCTAACTCCACCGAGGAAGTCAAGCCAATGTTGATGACCGTGTCGGCATGAAGCAGAAAAGAAGCCTCAAAAGGAGTGAAACCTACATACGAAGCCTTCATCTTCACCTCGCCCGCAGGCAACTGCAAGGAATAGAACCCGAAATTGTTTGATACGGAGCCTTTCAACGTGTTGACATCATAGACCGATGCGTTGATAAGCGTCTCCGAACTCTCACTGTCGGTAATATAGCCGCTTACCGTATGAAAGATCTGCTTGACATTCTGAGCCGGCAAAACCTTGGCAAGCAAAAAAAACGGCAGCATCAATAATAAGAAGGAATACTTATTGCGCATGATTTTCTTATGTTTTGGACAATCAATGAACGTTGAATAATGGATTATATTGTCGTAATAATATCACAGTTTGTAGAAAAATAAGGCAAAATGATTCGATGAACCATATTTCCGGCCATTTGCTTTTTCTATCTCCTAAATCATTTGATTGCTCTTTTTTAGTACTTTTGCAGCAAATTTCAAAAACGAACGAAAATGTCAAACATTGTAGCAATTGTGGGGAGACCCAATGTAGGGAAATCAACGCTTTTCAACCGTCTGCTGAAGCAGCGCATGGCCATTGTGGAAGAGACCAGCGGCGTAACCCGTGACCGTCACTACGGAAAGAGCGATTGGAACGGAAAGGAATTCACCGTCATCGACACCGGCGGCTATGTGGTTGGGTCGGACGACATCTTCGAAGAAGAAATCCGCAAACAGGTTGACTTGGCCATCGATGAGGCCGATGTCATCATTTTTGCCGTCGATGGCATGACCGGACTGCACGTCCTCGATGAAGACGTGGCACTCATCCTGCGTCAGCAGATGAACCCCGTCCTCGTGGCCGTCAACAAAATCGACGAGCCGAACAAAACGGCGCTCATTGCCGAATTCTACGGCCTCGGTTTGGGCGAGCCTTACGCCATTTCAGCCATGACGGGTTCGGGCACCGGCGAATTATTAGACAAGGTGTGCGAACTGCTGCCTGCAGACACCACCGATTTCAACACCGACCTGCCGCGTTTCACCGTGGTTGGCCGCCCGAATGTCGGCAAATCATCGCTCATCAACGCATTTTTGGGCACCGACCGTCACATCGTCACCGACATTGCCGGCACCACACGCGACAGCAACTATACACGTTACAACGCTTTCGGCATGGATTTCATGCTCGTCGACACAGCAGGCTTGCGCAAGAAGAGCAAGGTTGAGGAAGACATTGAGTTCTATTCCGTGCTGCGCTCCATCCGCGCCATCGAAGACTGCGACGTAGCCATCCTGATGCTCGATGCCAACAACGGTTTCGAGGCTCAGGACATGAACATCTTGCGCCTGATTGAAAAGAACAAGAAAGGTCTTGTGGTCGTCGTCAACAAATGGGACACCATCGAAAAGGATTCCAACACGCATTTGGCTTTCGAACGCAACATTTACGAGAAGACGGCACCATTCACCGACTTCCCAATCATATTCACTTCAGCCATCAACAAGCAACGCATTTACAAGGTTTTGGAGACCGCTCATCAGGTTTACGAAAACCGCGAGCGCCGCATTCCAGTCCGCGAACTGAACGACAAAATGCTGGAAATCATCGGTTCCGTGCCGCCACCGAGTGCTTCGCGTGGCCGTTATGTGCGCATCAAATACATCACCCAGCTGAAGAGCCTTACGCCTCAATTCATTTTCTTCTGCAACCTGCCTAAGGATGTGAAGGATTCCTACAAACGCTTCCTGGAAAACAAGATTCGTGAGACCTGGGATTTCAACGGCGTGCCGATTCAATTGATTTTCAAGGAGAAGTAATAGAGTGGAAAGTGGAAAGATTTGAAGGGGAAAGTGGAAAGGTCTTTGGTTATCAGTTATCAGTTATCGGTTATCAGTTTACAGTTTTCGGTTCTTCAAAAGTCTAATAGTCAAATAGTCCACAAGTCCAATTGTCTAATCTTTAAATTATTAAATCTTTAAATCAAAAAATTCAAAAATCAATGGACATCAAGGAAGAAGACATCGTTAGAATGGACAAATGGCTGTGGGGGGCGCGGCTTTTCAAGACGCGCTCGCTGGCTGCCGATG
>CALGBV010000220.1 GCA_937884015.1 uncultured Bacteroidales bacterium | reverse complement strand
CCTAAAGATAATGAGAAAATAACTTGTCCAAAAGCAACAAGCCATATATTTGGATTTCCAAGTGCATTCCAATCAATAGTAAAGAATTCGTTAAGTCCTATTGATGCTCCGGGTAGGGTTAAAGAATAAATTACAATTCCTATCATTAAAATAAACATTAAAGGATAAATAAGGTATCATTAGATTATCTTATTATACCTTTTTTATATTTTGCTTTTGCACTCTTTATCTGTCCGTTACTAAACACAGTCTGACAACCACCTTTACACAATTCTTCTCTTAATATACTCCGGATAGGTCGCAGCTTCCAAGATTCCGCAAGTCTTTTTATGCAATGATGGATAAGAATGAAAGTCATTGCTTTGGTGTACTAGATTATATCGTTTAGCTGAAAGCGGAGATTGTATTATGGATTATAAGGAAGCAGCGGACTATGGAAGAATAAGATTAGTAATGTTGCCCCGGACGATGTAATCCTGAAGTCTGTAGATAATAATCTAAATATAGCTTTAAGTAATGTCACTGTTAATGAAATAGAAAAATAAATACAAAATGAGTTTACAAATAAGTTATAAATATTCAGAATTATGTCGAAACGTAAGAAAGTAAAAATTACATTCCATACTTTAAATCAAAAGATGTGGAAAAGCGAAAACGATGCAGAATTGGAAGAAAATCCATATTGGGATGTAGAAACTGTGTTGAATTATAAAATGAGTTTGCCTAAAACAGACCGGTTTTATGATTTAAAGGACGACAAGTACTGTTTTGTTGAATCAATGGAAAAGCAAGTTATTGATGAGAATTGCTATTTATTCGGTTATTTTAAGAGTTCGAGAAGTGAGTATCGGCCAGATTTGATTGATAAATCCACAGGAGATGAAAGGCCTAATCCAAAGAAAATTACAGAAGGAGATGTCGAAAGGACTCATTATGTATTGAAATTATCAAAAACCGACAATGAAGTTTATCTGTTTTTAGAATACAATCATTTTGGAATAAGTATTCATAATTTTGTAAATTACATTTCTGAATCAGCTAAACAGTATCTGCAAACACTAAGTAAAGAAAAGAAGTTCGCGATTGTCCATTATGAAATATCACGCAATGATTTTCCTACAGAATTAGAGCGTCTCACAAGAACTGTTTTAGCAGAAGTCCATTTTGATAAAAAACTATTGGGTAGCGATGCTTTGGATTTTTCAAATAGGACTATTCCTTTGCAAAAGAATTTGGTCTTGTCAGCTCGTGCGTCAAAAAACGAAAGTATTAAGGAATTTGGCGTTGATATTTGGAACAAAATGCATCAAAAGAATTCGCCTATTTCTAAACTTAGAATTAAAGGTCGTGATGAGAATAATAATGAAATCCTTTTAGATACCGATTTAATGTGTCAATCTGATTTTATTGAGGTTGATAAAGATCCTGATACGGGTGATCTGAATTCGGGACAAATAATGGCAGGAATGAGAAGGATAGCAACATCATTTTGATATGCAAGCTATTTTAATGTTTATAGAATATCATATTTTAAAAAAAGGCAAAATCATACCAATTCTGTTGTTTTCTTTTGGTATAGGTGCGTTTGTTTATTTTTTTACGGATTATAGTGTTTATAATGCTAATGTCGACAAATATCTTGGTAATATTCTTAATGTATTAGGAATACTATTAGGCTTTTCAATTTCTACATTGGCAATTCTTTTGTCTGTAGAAAACGAAAATATGAAAGCAGCAAAGAAAGAGTTGATAAAAGATAAGAAAGGAAATGAAATAATACTATATAAGCAAAAAATTAGTTTATTTGAATCAGTAACAATGGAACTCGTTTATTTAATTCTAATACAAGGTTTTTTACTGATTGCAAATTTTGTGTGTCCTCATTTTATTGTTATTGAATCAAATATTGGTAAATGTATCTATTCGATAGATGTTTCTTTTATGGTTTATTCCATTTTTTTATTAATTCAGAATATGTTGAATATGTATTTTATTCTAACTAAAAAGGGTATGCGTTAATTATATGGAAAACGCAACAACGCAGCTACAAGCGCGTCATCCGTTTGGACCAGAAAATCCAAATCATCATCGACGGCAACCGCGAGAACGAGGAACAGGGCGAGGATGAAAGGGGTAAGTTCTATAAGGTGTATTACAGGCAGGAAATGTAAAAAACGGGAAATCACATTCGGCTGCCCAACTTTCCTACCTCACCTTCGGGTTATAAAACTGCCCGTGTTTCTTAGTCTTTCCGCCAAACTGGATGGCGAATTTCGGGCAGCGGTGCAGGCAGCCTAAGCAGAAGGCGCATTTGTCGGAGGTCCAAACGGGCTTGCCGTTTTCCAGTTTGATGATGCCCGATGGACACAGCTTTTCCTGACTTCGAGATACTGTCCCCCAAAATGTGTCTGAGCGCAGCCGCGAAAAAAGGGATTGGCCAAACAGTCCAATCCCTTAAAAGTGTGTATCTTTAAGTCGGCTGTGCGTTGGGCTGATAATCTTGCCTTAACTCTTTGGCTACTTTGGCAGTGATGGATTGGAAATGATGCCATTCCATGGTTATATTCCTTTAATCTCTCTCATTAACTCTTCCTTTGAGTTGTCGTGTTCGGCCCAGTGCTTGATGTGGTTGGACATGGGGGTGGCGTCTTGCGCAGGGTCGAGGGGACGGTTGAGGTAGCCGTAGATGTGGCTGCGGTTGTTGCGGAAGAGGAAAAGCAGGAGCATGGCGGCGTAGAAGCGCAGATCTTCCTTGTCGTAGCCGCTGCTGGCAATGGGACCGTCCAGAATGTTGATGTTGTGGCTCTCGAGATCCATCACAATCTTGTTCAAGGTGTTCTTGTAAAACTGGAGTTTGTCTATTTGTTTCCTCAGGTCACCATAGTTGTGGTCGTTGCCAAGCACATCCTTGATGCCTTTGTGGTAGAGACTGGTGCAGTACGATTCCATGACGCGTCGCATCTGGTTGCCGATGCCGATGAAACGGGCGTCGTATGGGTCGTCGCTCACCACGAAACGGTAGATGTTTTTCAGCAGTTCTTCGTATTCGCTGGCCTTGTCGTTGCGCTCGAGCATCTTCCTTTGGTTTAGGTCGTAATAGCAGTTGTAGCGGTGCTTGAGGGCTTCGTCGGTGTAGTCGTCTTCAAGCTCTTGCATGATGTTGTTTTGGTTGATGGTCACCAGCTCGTTGATGGTCTGGCGGTCGTGGGTGAGCACCAGCACCTTGCTGTCTTTGTTGCCTTTGAGGAATTCGGTAATGTTCATGCGCATCATGGCCAGCACGCCGATGCGGTTGCCGTAGTCGAAACTGGTGATGGGGTCGTCGATGACGATGAGGCGGCTGTCATCATAACGTCTGTCGTAATTGCGCCCCTCGCTCAATTTGATGAAGAAATAAGACAGGGCGATGATGTTGCGTTCGCCAGTGGAGATGTCGCTGGGGCGTACGTCACGGCCGTTGGACTGCAGCTTGTAGTAGCCTTCTTTTTCTGTGGAAATAACGAGTTGGAGACGCTTGTTTTCGGAGAAAACGAAACTGAGGCAGCGGTTGATGGCTAGCATGGCCGTTGAGGTGTTGCCCAATTTGGCTTTGGTCAATTCGTATTGCCGCTTCTTGCCATCCAGTGTATCGCTGTTGCTTTCTCTTTCATTTTTGAGCAGGTCTTGTTGCTTAAGAAGCTTGTAATAGTCGTCGAAGTCGGTCTGGAACCTCACTTTCATCGTTGTCGTCTTCGTTATCTTGACATTGAAAGTTGAGAGCAGATTGTATTTCTTCAGGT
>CALGBV010000219.1 GCA_937884015.1 uncultured Bacteroidales bacterium | reverse complement strand
AAGGCATCGTAAGGGGTCGCCACATAATTGAACGTTTTGTCACCGCGTTTGTAGGTGCGGCTCTTTTCCTTCGCATCGTAAAGGCGCTGGTTGATGTCGCCGTAAGTGGCATGAATCTGCAACTGGCCGTCACCGCTGTTGTAGTTGATGAAAGTCATAAACAGGTCATTCACAAAGTAATAGGTGATGTTGCCGAGACGATGGTCAAAGACAACGTAACCATCAACATACTTGTTCACGATGTGGGAACCCAGATTGCCAAGACCGATTTTGCCGACCGAAATGAAGGCATGGAGGTTGTCGTTCCAAACCATTTTCAGGTCAGGGATGACGATGGTCTTGTTGTAGAAATCACGTGATTCCATCTGCGGATAGCCTTCCAATTCAATGGTTTTCACAAACTCATTGGTCTTTTCCTCATCGTTTTCGGAACGGAAATAATCCACGAAAGCCGTCTTTGTCAAGTCGATGGACTCGCTCGGCATGTTGGCGTAAACATCAGCAATGGCCTCCAAAACCTTGTCGTCAAAAATCGGTAAACTCAACACATTCAGCACGTTTAAGGTCAGACTGTCGTTCGGATAGCGCGTGTAGGAGCCCCGGCAAACGAAATCGGTCAAGCCCTTGTCCAAGCCCAAGTCGAAAGTGCCATGACCATGAATCACGCCACGATGATTTATATTTAAATAGGTGTCGTAATTTGTTTCATCGGAAATGACAAAACGCACGCTGTCAGCATCATACCACAACATTCCGTTGGACGGATCAACCTCATCCATATCCACACGGCGCGTATTTGGCGTTAAGAATGAAGCGAAATAACCGCCATCGATGGCCTGTTCGTAATACAAGCCGTTGCACATATCGGGATTATCCTTTCTGATGGTGTCCATCGCAATCGGAATCTGAATTGCATTCGGATTGATGCGCGTTGACGATGCAAACCAATACTTTTCAGGGAAAACGGGTTCCATTAAATCGTCGCTTAAAGTCGGGATGATTAAACTACTGTCAGTCAGCATCATGGTGCTATCCATTTCTGATGAAGGATTATCGTTTGCACCAAAATCGAGCAATGCGAAATGGCCATCAAAATAACCGAACTCCTCCCCTGCTTCCAAAGTCAAATCTCCGTTAAAGGCAAACTGCGGACTCAGCTGAAATTCCGAGGAATCAGCCAAATGCGCGAAACCATGCGTCACACCACCGACGGGAACGATGGAATCGAAATAGACTGGCGTGTGGCTGCCATCGAGAGCGGCATAGTCCCAAGTGCCTTGCGCCTTGTAATTCCTTCTGCTCTTGATGTTTACGATTGCATTCTTATACAAATGGAAAGCGTTCAGCGTGTCGGCAAGCAAATCACCATTGATTGGTTCAAGTTGCGAATCGGAGTCAATGTCGATGTCGTGTTCGTAAGGGAAAACCGCTGCATCGGCCACACGGATAATCTTCACATCATGGGCGTGAATCACATAATTGGTCATGTCGTATTCCGCGCTCGTACTGTAAAATTCCAGCGAATCTTGCTCTGGAATCATGGATATGAATTTCGAGGCATTGTCGTGGACAGCGAGCAGTTCTTCATGCGTATTTGCCTGACTGTAAGCATCATTGCCATCTACAGGATTGTAAACATGTAAGTTGTTGGTGGTCATATCCCATTCGGCTTCCTTCAAGGTGCAGACAAATTTGTTCATCGGGAAATCGAGGTTACTTGTATTGTCGAGATAATCATATTGCACTTTCTGGTTGTCGAAATTCACATCAGCGCGATAATTGGTTGCGGCAAAGGCAACTGTCGTACTATCAGATGAATACAGGACGAAATTAGCCGAATCAGCCACGAAAGTGCGCGAGTCCAAAGCAAAGTCTTCTGACTCGAACTCTGTCAAGCCATATTTCATCTTACCATCGGCTTTGTAGCCATCGGCATTCAAAGTGGTCTTGCCCGAGAAATACGTATCGCCGTACATACAAATCGGATTATCAATGGTTTCCGTCGTCAGTTCAGGCTTAAAGACATCCCACTTCATTTTCAAGGCATTGGCCGAAGCCACCGGGAATTTCGTGCCATCGGCAAGGGGCTGCATCTTGAATTGATTCGTGATGGCAGTTACGGAATCGAGATAGAACATGAAACGGTCGGAATTGAACGCAGCCGTCTGATAATCAAGATTTCCGATGCCGTAAAAACCACCTTCAGAAAGGTGAATATGCTGGTGGAAACGGCCCGAACCATCGTACATCGGATAGGAATCGTTGTCGGTTGTTCCAATGCGATGGTCGAAGCCCAAGGAATAATCGTCCATCACCACAAGCGGTTCCTCGATGCGTTGGAAAATGCCACCCGAAACAAGTTCGCCGTTGAATGAGACATGCTCCATGGTGAGGTCGGTAAGGCTGTCTATTTCAAAAGGATACAAGTAATAATAAAACTTGCCTTCCAAATCATCGACAGTCGCAAGACTATCTACATTGCCTGGATTGAACACACCGCTATTAATATGACGGTAGAATTTGTAAGCGTTGGATTCACTGAAGAACTTCGGGAAATCAGGCGTTTCGTAACGGCTCGACTTGTTGTCGCCGTGGTCAATCAGAAGGGGGCCTTTCAGTTTTTCCAGCGTGCCGTTGACAGGAATGATTTCATTATTGTCGCGGGCATAGAAACGCAAGGAATCGATTTTCGCCATTTCAATCGTAAATTCATCATAATTGAAAAGGCAGTCCTTGGTGAAGAACTCAAACATGCCGGCAATGATGCCGCCCGAAAAGCGGAAATCGCGGTCTTTTTTGAAAACGAGACGACCATTGTCGGGCACGATGACCACGCGCTTGCGGTCGCTCAACGAAATGGCAGAACCGTCAAGACCTTCGATAGTGCTTGTTATGCCAAAGACAATCAGCTCGTTAGTATTCAAATCAAGACGAATGTTCGGTTCACGGTTGTGAGTCACCGTATGGAACTTAATGACATCATAATCAATGTTTTCGCGATACGACTCAATGACATCATAGAAACGCTGCAAGACCACGGCGGTCTTGGTTTCAGGGTCATATTCCAAATAAGCCTCCGACTGCAAACGCAGCAAAAGCGAAACGACCTGCTCGACAGGGAAACTCAGATAGTTGCATAAATCACCGACATAGAAGAAGTTAGGATTATCAGGATTGCGGTATTCATTCAAGAATTTTTCTATACGAATCATTGGATTTGTGCCGTCCAAGCCACGAAGTTTGGCAAAATCGTCGAAACTGAAATAATTCACCGAAACCACATCGCCTTCGCTGACCGAACCGATGCCTTCCATTCGGCTGAATTCCACAATATTGTTATCCATAACCCAACTCATCGACTCCAGATAGAGGTCCAAATCATGGAAATTGTCGTGGAAAGGCGCATCGGGATAACCCTTTTGCGAGCGCAGCATGGTCATCTTGCGTTTCTGGTTTTCATACCTGAATTCCAGGCCGTTATGATAGATGGAATCCACATCCATTTTGCCACTGACCGTGTCATTCAAATAGAAGCGCACGGCAGCCTTATCGGAAGCAAGAACCTCATCCGTCGACATTAGGAAACGTTGCGCCTGAACCGAAACCACCTTTTTCCTGTTCTTATAAAAAATGAAAGATGCCTTTTTTTCCAAACCGCCAAACACATCCACCTGATTGCCCATCATGCCCAAGCCGCCGCTAAAATCGACGTCTTTCATAATATCCTTAATGTAATAATGCAAATATTCATTCAAATAATTCAAACTTGGTAATTCCA
>CALGBV010000218.1 GCA_937884015.1 uncultured Bacteroidales bacterium | reverse complement strand
CATGGAAGCCGAAGGCCTCACCAGTTCCGTCGATTTCACTTATTTTGTCGCCACCGGAAAAATCAACGAGCAAAGCATACGCAACGTGCTGAAACCGCAATCGGCCAACAGCAGTTTCCTCAACGCCATAACCTTTGGTATGTTGGGCAACTCAAGTAAGCCGAAAGACGACAAGCCAACGCTGAAATCATCGGGAGAATTTGATTTTCAGGTTGCTACATGCTGCAACCCGATTCCTGGCGATGATGTAGTTGCTTTCAATTTCCCTGGCGAACCGCTTTACATTCACCGCAGCAACTGCCCGAAAGCCATCGAGATGTCGTCGCGCTACGGCGGCAACATTGTGAAAGCAAAATGGCAGCCTAAAAGCGAAATTGCCTTCCTGGCTGCACTGAAATTCACCGCCGTCGACCAAGTCGGACTGCTGAACCGAATGACCAATTTGTTCTCAAACGAGATGAAACTCAACCTACATTCGCTTCAAATGGAGTCGAAACAGGAACTTGTGGAAGCCACGATTTCAATCTACGTTCACAACACGAAGGAGCTTGATGCGCTCATCGAAAAACTCAGCAAGATGAAGGGCATTCAGAACGTCATACGCATCAATAATTAAAATGCTTCCGGCTGTTGGCTATTGGCTATTAGCCTTAGCTATTAGCCAATAGCCGGCAGCAATTTTTGCAGAAAAAAAACATATTGTTACAAGGATAAAACAAAACAAACGTTTTTTTTCTTACTTTTGCCGAAACATCATCGAGGAAATGAAAGAATCGACAGACAACACCCTTTTGACGGTCAGGAAACTGTTTACCGACTATTTGCAAGAAAAGCAACTGCGGAAAACGCCGGAACGTTTTGCCATCCTGAAAGAAATCTATTCCATTAAAGGCCATTTCGGGATAGAAATGCTTTATAACCGGATGAAAGACAACAAATACCGCGTCAGTCGTGCCACCTTATATAATACAATTGACTTGCTGCTCGATTGCGGTTTGGTCATCAAGCATCAGTTTGGGCACAACTGCTCGCAGTACGAGAAATCCTACAAATTCCGCCAGCACGACCATTTCGTTGATTTGGAGACGGAAGAAGTCCTCGAATTCTGCGATCCGCGCCTGTTAGAAATTCAGAAAGCCATCGAAGAACAGCTGGGGGTGGAAATCACGCAACATTCGTTGATTTTTTACGGACGCAAGAAAAAGTAACCGTAGGGACGCACCGCGTGCGTCCCAAAACGGGAAAACATCACCTCAATTAAAAACGACAATATAACACACACGATATGAGCAAAATAGACATACTCCTCGGTTTGCAATGGGGAGACGAAGGAAAAGGCAAGGTTGTTGATGCCTTGACACCTA